>CAMHBE010000206.1 GCA_946183095.1 uncultured Clostridia bacterium
ACGGCTTTAGGGCGGTGCGAATGGGCGGCAAGAGGTTTTTAGAGGTGCCCTTTATTGACCGGCAAGATTTTTGTCGAGCCATGCCGCGATATCTTCCATTACCTGCTCCCTGCAAACATCGTTAAGCAGCTCGTGACGGCAGCCCGGGTACAGTTTCAGGTGGACGTGCTTCATCCCCGCATTGCAGAACATCCTGAATACACGCTTGACACCCTTGCCTTTCTCGCCGACGGGATCCTTCCAGCCGGATATGATGAGCACGGGCATATCCTTGTTCATCTTAGCAATGTTATCTGTATCGGAAATGTACATCACGCCGTACATCATGTCCCTGAACATACTGACTTTCGGGATAAATCCGCACATCGGGTCGGAAATATATCTGTCAACTTCTTCCGGGATGCTGCTTATCCAGTCGGACTGGGTGCGCGGCTCTCCGAAAGATTTGTTGTATGCGCCGAATGCCATGGAGTTCAGCGCCTTGCCCTCTTTCCGAGCGCCGAACATCGTTACGGCAGTTTCCGCAGCTCCGAGACCTGCCGCTGCCACAGCCCTATTTTGTCCGCCCGTTCCGCAGATGATCGCAAGGTCAGCCTTTTCGGGGTGACGGATAATGTATGTGCGGACAAGAAAACTTCCCATGCTGTGACCGAAGAAGATGTATGGGATGCCGGGGAACTCCTCGCTCATCATGTCGTGCAGAGTGTCCATGTCCGCAATGACTTTATCCCAGCCGCCTTTCTCGGCGAAAATTCCGATCTCGTCCTCATTCGCGGCGCTCTTTCCGTGTCCGAGGTGGTCGTTCGCAACCGCTACAAATCCGTGACCGGCGAGAAATTTCATAAATGCGTCGTAACGTCCGATATGCTCAGCGATACCGTGCGCAATCTGCACTACCCCGCGAGGTGCGCCCTCCGGAAGATATTTGCGTGCATAGATCGTGTTTTTGCCCGTGCTCGACGGGAATGTGAATTCTGTCATGTCCTGCTCCTTTCGCGGTCGGTGGGGATATACCGTCCGGCCGGGTTATATAATACTTTTTTTCTGTATTGATTATAGCATTTTTTTCGCTGCAAGTCAAGGGCTGCTCTAAAAGCCTGAGGTGCCCGCAATTCTTTTCCGAAAGTTCATCGTGTTTCATTGACAAAACGCGGATATAGTGGTAAAATGGTAGTGATATGGGACTTATCTGACAGGGCAGCATTTTGCCCGAAGTCCGTATATGCAGCGAAAGGAGCAGCAATATATATGGTCGATGTAACGATAATAGGCGCGGGAGCTGTCGGCTGTGCGGTGGCACGCGAACTGACAAAGTACCGCCTTAACGTATGCGTTGTCGAAAAGGAAACGGACGTGTGCGAGGGAACGAGCAAGGCGAACAGCGGTATCGTTCACGCAGGTTTCGACGCAAAGCCGGGTTCGCTGAAAGCAAAACTGAATGTCAGGGGAAACCGCATGATGCCAGAACTTGCGAAAACGCTTGATTTCGCGTACAGCAACAACGAGGCTTTGGTGCTGTGTTTTGACGAAGAACAGCTCGGCGGACTTCGGGAACTTTACGACCGCGGCATAGCAAACGGCGTAGAGGGGCTGGAACTGCTCACTCCGGCACAGGTAAAGGAGCTTGAACCGGCGCTGAATGATACTGCGGGTGCATTGCTCGCAAAGACTTCCGGCGTGGTCTGTCCTTTTGAAATGACGATAGCTTTCGCGGAAAACGCCTTCGATAACGGCGCGCAGTTCCGCTTTGACACGCAGGTGACGGGAATTGCAAGAAGCGGTGACAACTACAGGATAGTGACCGACAAGGGCGCGTTCGAGAGCCGTTTCGTCGTGAATGCCGCAGGTGTGTATGCCGACACGATACACAACATGGTGTGCGATGACAAGATGAAGATAACTCCCCGCAGAGGTGAGTATTTCCTGCTTGACAAGGAAGTGGGATGCACCGTCCGCCGCACGATCTTCCAGCTTCCTACTAAAATGGGCAAGGGTGTGCTCGTTACCCCCACCGCCCACGGCAACCTTATGGTGGGACCCTCCGCCGACAACATCGACGACAAGGAAGATACCGCAACGACTGCGGCCGGACTTGCGTCGGTAAGAGAACGCGCGGGGCTGTCGGTGAGCGGCATACCCTTCGGAAAGACGATAACAAACTTCTCCGGACTGCGTGCTGTGGGAGAAACGGACGACTTCATCATAAAGGAAAGCGCGGAGAACTTCATTGACGCTGCGGGCATCGAGTCTCCGGGACTTACGAGCGCTCCGGCGATAGGCGAGTATATTTGTGAAATGATCGTCTCTAAGACGGGAGCGGAGAAGAATGACGCGTTCAAGCCCGAAAGAAAGGGCGTTGTGCATTTTGCGGCGCTCTCTCGCGGGGAACAGAACGAGCTGATACGCAAAGACCCGACCTACGGGAATATCGTCTGCCGCTGCGAGACCGTAACGGAAGGCGAGATACGCGACGCGATAAACCGCTCCCTCGGCGCAAGGACGCTGGACGGAGTAAAGCGCCGCACACGCGCGGGAATGGGCAGATGTCAGGCCGGCTTCTGCACACCGAAAACAATGGCGCTGATAGCGGAAAAGTACGGCATACCGCTCGGCGACGTGAGAAAGAACTGAGGGGGTGCGGAAAATGCGTGAGTTTGATCTTGCAGTTATAGGCGGCGGTCCCGCGGGAATGGCGGCGGCTGTCGCGGCAAAGAAAAAAGGGCTTGACAACATTATAATATTCGAGCGCGACAATGTTCTCGGCGGCATACTCAACCAGTGCATACACAACGGCTTCGGTCTGCACACCTTCAAAGAGGAGCTGACGGGTCCCGAATACGCGGAACGTTACGCGGACATGGTGCGTGAACTCGGTATCCCATGCGAAACGGGAACTATGGTGCTGAACATCTCGGATGACAGGATCGTTACCATACTGAGCAGAGAACGCGGCGTTGAGGATATCTCGGCAAAGTCCGTGGTGCTTGCAATGGGCTGCCGCGAGCGTCCCAGAGGAGCGCTCGGCATTGCGGGATATCGTCCGCAGGGCATATACACTGCCGGTACCGCACAGCGCCTTATCAACATCGACGGCGTTATGCCCGGAAAGGAATGTGTGATACTCGGTTCCGGCGACATCGGGCTCATCATGGCGCGGCGCATGACCCTCGAAGGTGCGCACGTTGCGGCGGTGTTTGAGCTGATGCCCTACAGCAACGGTCTTAACCGCAATATCGTGCAGTGTCTCGATGATTTCGGCATACCGCTGCTGCTCTCACACACGATAGTTGACATAAAGGGCAGGGAGAAACTCGAAGGCGTTACGGTGGCGGAAGTAAAGGACGGCAAGCCGATACCGGGCACAGAGGAATACTACCCCTGCGACACACTGCTGCTGTCATGCGGTCTGATACCGGAGAATGAACTGTCACGCGCCTGCGGGGTCGATATAAACCCACTGACGAACGGCGCTGTGGTCGATGACAGACTGCAAACGAGCATCCCCGGCGTGTTTGCCTGCGGAAACGTGCTGCACGTCCATGACCTTGTGGATTATGTTTCCGCCGAAGCCGCAAAAGCCGGCGAAAGTGCTGCGGACTATGTGATGAACGGCAGCGTCGGCACTGACGGCAGGAAAATAAAGCTGATACCCGGCAGCGGCGTGCGCTACACCGTGCCGAACAGTTACACCGTAGGCAGTGGCGGTGATGAACTGCACATAAGGTTCCGCGTAACCGGGATATACAAAAAGCCGTCGATAGTGATAAAAAGCGGCGGCACCGAGATATTCCGCAAAAAGGCTCTGGTGCTGATACCGAGCGAGATGCAGGATATCGCAGTCGGGAAAGACGCTCTTGAAGCGGCTTCCGGCGACATTGAAATAATGATAGAAGGTGATGTATCGTGACAAAGGAACTTGTTTGCATCTGCTGCCCTATGGGGTGCAGGATGACTGTGGAGCTTGACGGCGAAAAGGTGGTATCGGTCACGGGAAACACCTGCAAACGCGGCAGTGCCTACGCTGTCAGCGAAATGACCGCACCTGTGCGCATGGTAACGACAACGGTGCGGACAGCCGACGGGGTGAGCATTCCCGTAAAGACAAAAGACCCCGTCCCGAAGGACAGGATCTTCGACTGTGTAAGTGAGATAAAGCGGGCGCAAGTCAGTCTGCCCGTACACGTCGGTGATGTCATAGTCAGCGGCGTAGCCGGCACGGGAATTGATGTTGTAGCTGCAAGGACACTGCTGAATGAGTAATTGCCGGCGTGTCAGCAAGGTAGGTGCAGCGGCGCATTCGCGCTGTCCTTCCGGACGGGACCAGAGCTGCGCGC
>CAMHBE010000207.1 GCA_946183095.1 uncultured Clostridia bacterium
ACCTTGACCGCATCCTCGGGGGATACGCTCGGATCTGCGGAAAGCTCTTCAGCGGGTATGTAACCCGAATGTTTTGTGCCGATATCGACAACAGCTTCCGTCTTATTTACAGCGACGACGGTAGCCTTGACCCTTTGCCCTGTATATACTCTCACTCTCTCCATTTGGTCGAGTGCGGCCATGAATTCTGCATCCACAGCTTCATCTTTGATGATCTCGCTCATAATCCTATGAACCTCCTTAATTGTATATGCAGGGGTCGATGCTCCTGCTGAAATTCCTATTTTAACATCATTTGAAGATGATAAAAGGCGTTTTACCGCATCTTTATGTTTTGCGGCAAGCTCCCGTGCATTTTCGGCAAACAGCGCCGTACAGTGTTTTGCGCAGATATCGGCGAGCTTTCTTGTATTGCTGCTGTGCGCACCGCCGACTATTATCATCGCGTCGCACTGCTTTGAAAGTTCCTCTGCCTCCTGCTGTCTTTCATAAGTAGCTCTACATATTGTATCAAAAATTTTAAGATTTGTATAGTGTTTTTTTATAATTTTTTGTAAATCCGTCCATTTGCACATATCAAACGTTGTTTGGACGACCGCAATCAGTGATTTTGCACCAAAAATTTTATCCGATTTTGCGATTTTCTCTATAGTTTCCGCATCGCTCGCAACTCTGACCTCGCTGTTTGCGAATCCTTTTATCCCGATGACCTCCGGGTGGGCGGCATCCCCTATGATGAGCACGTCGCTGTCACGGGAATTTTCATCCACTATGGTGTGTATCCTTGCAACATAAGGGCAGGTGGCATCCACACACTCAAGACCGAGCTCGCCTATCCTGCGGTATGTTTCGCGCGGTACACCGTGACTGCGTATGACTATGCAGCCTTTCGCGCTCTCCGGCTTTTCAACGGGGATAACTCCCCGCCGCCGCAGTTCTTCCACCGCGTCGTTGTTGTGTATCAGCTCGCCGAGCGAGTACACGGTGCCGTGTTTTTCCGCAGCATCGCACGCCGTTTTCACCGCTCTTGTGACTCCGAAGCAGTAGCCGGCGGTCTTTGCAAGAATTACCTCACTCATCGGCACCCTCTGCGCTCTCTTCCTTTGCGGGCAGTTTGTCGCGGGTGGGAACGGGGTCTCCCGTTTCGGCGTACAGCTCTTTTTGCAGCTCTGTTATCGCGGAACCGATGCGCTTTGCGGAATTGCGCATACTTTTGCGGTCATTTTCATCTATACGGATATCTTCGGTGGGTATCATATCGCCGAAGTCGATCACAACGCGTTTCTTTTTCTTATACGGGATATATCTGATGCACACGGGGAGCACCGGTGCATTTGCCTGTGAAGCTATCAGCACCACGCCCGACTTCATGCGTCCGATAACGCCGTCTTTTGAGCGTGTTCCTTCGGGGAATATCACAAGTATGCGGTTTTTCTGTATCGCTTCCACCGAACTGCGGATAGGCGCATCATCTCCTGCACCTCTTACCACGGGGAACGCACCGCAGTGCTTTATTACAAACGTTATGAACCAGTGCTTGTGGAAAAGTTCCTCCTTCGCCATGAACGAGAACTTTCCGCGGACAACTGCCGCCACCATAGGCGGGTCAAGGTTCGACTGATGATTGCAGGCGATTATGTAGCCGCCTTTCAGCTTCGGTATCTTATCCTTGTTGAGCACGCGTATATGGTACTTTATATGAAATACTACCGACAGGCAGAATCTTAGAAGAAGATACATTTAAAGGTACTTCCTTATCAAAGTTTATCAAGGCTGCGGATAAGCTCGATAACGCCCTCCACAGTCTGCTCGAAATCAAGCTCCGACGTATCGAGGAACATCGCGTCGGGTGCCTGCACGAGAGGTGCGGTCTCGCGGTGCGTGTCCTGGAAATCCCGCTTGTTGACATCTATGAGCACCTGACTGAGCGTTACTTTCTCGCCTTTTGCGATAAGCTCGTCGTAGCGGCGTTTTGCGCGCACTTCGGGTCTTGCGGACATGAATATCTTGATATCCGCGTTGGGGAGAATTACCGTCCCTATATCGCGTCCGTCCATTATCACATTGTTGTGTGCAGCAAGATCGAGCTGCTTGTCCAGCAGGAATTTTCTGACCGACGGCAGTGCGGAGACCATGCTCGCCGCCATTCCGACGCCGTGGGTGCGTATATCTGCCGAAACGTCCTCGCCGTTTATGTAAACGTGCTGAACGTCATCGACTATCCTGATATCGAGTGTGAGCTTGCCGGTAAGGAGCTCGGCTATCTGTGCTTCGTTTTCGGGGGATATCTCGATCCCGCTGCGGATGCAGAAAAGGGCACAGGCACGGTACATAGCACCCGTATCGACATACATTATGCCGAGCCGTTTTGCACATTCGCGCGCAACTGAACTTTTTCCGGAACCCACCGGACCGTCTATCGCTATATTTATCATGTATGCGCCTTCCTTTCCACAGTTACATACAAATATTATAGCACATTAAATTAAAAATATCAACGGTTTTCACGAAATTTTCAAGTGAAACGCAGATTTTTTTTGCATCTTTTTATTTTCCGGGACAGAAATGACCCCGCGGGTCATGATGACTGCGGGGTCAAAGGTCGTCAGATATTGCCGGAAACAGTGATATAAGCTGTTCCGGGAACGATAGCGTAGGCACCGGTGACGGGGTCGCGGGTGTAAGTCGCGGCGGGTACGGTGAACGCGCCGGGTGTGGTGGTGAATACACCGGTCTGCTCGTCGTAGGTGTAGGATGTTGTCGAAGCCTTCTCCTCGTTCATTGATACCGTGATATTGCTGAGCACGGGGTCAAATGTGTCGGTTATGACAGCACTGTTCTCGGCGGTATTGCCGGTGTTCTGTATCATGAAGCCGTAGGTGATGATACTGCTGCCGGTAACTTCGGTGGGGGAGAGGGTCTTGGTTATCGAGAGCACAGCCTCGTCCTCCGCGGGAATGGTCGCCGATGCCGCTGCGGAAATGCCTGCCGATACAGCAGTGACGGTGTTGGTTATCTGCGAACCCGTTTCGGGCGGTGCGAACTCGTTTGCGGCAGCCTGATATATTATGACCGCATCACCGTTCGCGGGAATGTCTATCCCCGTTATAGTCAGTGTATCTCCTGCGGTAACAGTCGGGGCAGGCTGCGGAATACCGTCGATGAACAGCTTCACCGAGCTGTCAACGTAGGTGAGCGGGGTGTAGGAAGTTCCCGAGATCTCATAGGTTCCGAGATCGTCGGTCACGCTCACTCCCGTAATAGCGGTATCTCCCGAGTTTACCAGAGTTACCGCGTAGGTCAGCACTTCACCCGCGCTGTATGCGTCAGATATCGCTGTTTTCGTAACGGTCAGGGCTTCGGTTATCTCGCCCGAAACGATGTTCGAGCTTACGGTCGTGTTGTTGTAAGTCAGCGTTGCCTGATTATAGAAAGTTGCCATAGAATAGCCTCCTTTAAGCAAAAATGAAGTGTGGTGTGTGCCACACTTCATTATATGCTTTCGGGAATTTTCGGTTACTTTCTTGCCGCAAACATTATCTTTCCGACAATGAACACGACCACTGTTATACACGCGAATATCAGCGCGAACAGGTTTATCTCCTCGTTCCACCGCAGTCCGATAGCTGCCGCGTCCAGCACTGCCATGATGATGAGCGGCGGGAATGCGAGAAGATCCTCGGCATCTCCCGTGAATACGCGCCGCATCATGTAGGTGAAGCACCCGACCAGCACCAATGCGGCGATCGCCGCGACAACGTGGTATAATGCCGCCTGCTGCGTGTGTGAATGATACATCACGGGTATCGCCATGGAGAACATTGTCAGGTATGCGAGCGAATACCACAGTTTCAGCCTGTTTTTTGCCGCGGGTGCAGTCTCCCCGGTGCGAAAAGCCATTGCGGCTATCAGTGCGCCGTATGCGCCGAACTGTATCGGAGGTATCGTGTACTCCGTGTGTATCATCCCGCCCACGAGCGCGACACCGGCTGCCGCAGAAAGGAGCGTGTATTCCGGAACTGCTTTACTTGTCACAAGCGAACGGAAGAAGTTCCGGCAGAAGCACAGCATTATCAGGCTTATCAGCACCGAAAGTATCACCGCGATATTCGCAAACGTATCGAAGGCACTGCCTGTCAGTTCCATAGTCCCGTCTGTGAGGATCCGGAAGATGCTCTGCGTTCTTTCGGCATAAAGTATTATGAAGTACGCAAGGGTCAGCCATGATATCGCCTTGCTGAATCTCAGGTCGTTTTTCATCATAGTTCCTCCCACGGTA
This sequence comes from uncultured Clostridia bacterium, assembly GCA_946183095.1. Taxonomy (GTDB): domain Bacteria; phylum Bacillota; class Clostridia; order Oscillospirales; family Ruminococcaceae; genus Ruminiclostridium_E. The sequence continues at coordinate 4,280 of CAMHBE010000207.1, forward strand.
AGTCTTTCATCATCAGTTATCTTTTCTGAATACAACGTTTT
>CAMHBE010000208.1 GCA_946183095.1 uncultured Clostridia bacterium
GGAAGTGCTGCCGGGATTGAATAGCAGTATGCCGTTCGACATTTCGTTCACCGGGAGATGTATATGCCCGAAAAGTGCGGCAGCGCAGCCGTTCACGGAAGCAGTAGCGGCAAGATACTCTTTCAGATGCGCGCGCTCGAACCTGTGTCCGTGGCACATATAGAACTTCTTCCCGCCAAGTTCCGTCACGATGTTCTGCGGGTAGTCGCCCCAGTCGTTGTTGCCTTTTACGAACAGGAACGCCTTGCTGTAGAATACCGACCGTACATCTTCATATTCATGCTCACCGTCACCCAGATGCACGAACAGGTCGCACTGCTGATTTTTGTGTACTATCTCATACAGCGTTTCAAAATCGCCGTGAGTATCGGAAACAACGATGATCGTCACCTCAGAATGTCACCTCCCGCTCGTCAGGCAGATACTCTGAAATAATATTATACCACAAACAAAAGAAAAAATCAACTTTTAATTGACATTTTGCCCATAAAATAGTAAAATAAAAGAGATAAATGTTCCGGGGTGATAATATATATGTTTATTCTGCTTGCAAATAATGCCGCATCTGCCGGTGATAATATCGGTCAGGTATTCGTATGGCTGCTCATGGTGGTGGGAACGCTTGCGCTGATATACGCGGTGCTTGCGATACTTGACCGCAGATATAAGAAAAACGGCGGCGAAGACACCGCCGATACCGAAAAGAAAGATGATAAGACATTCCGGCAGGTGCTGTCCGATGAGATAGAGAAAAGCCGTGAGGATGACAGGAGCGGACGCGTATGAAAAAAGTAATGGTGGCAATGAGCGGGGGAGTTGACAGCTCAGCGGCACTTGTGATGCTGAAAGAAAAGTATGATGTCATAGGAGTGACGCTGAAGCTGCACGACGGAGAGTTTGAGTGCGCGGGACAGAAGACCTGCTGCTCACTCAGCGATATAGACGACGCAAGGCAGGTCGCATCGCGCTTTGATGTGATGCACTATGTCTATAACATGAAGGACGAGTTCGGAAAGGCAGTTATCGGGCGTTTCATCGACAGCTACGAACGCGGAATGACCCCCAACCCGTGTATCGACTGCAACCGCTTCATAAAGTTCGACGCACTGCTCAGACGCGCAGTTTCCCTCGGCTGTGATTATATCTCCACCGGTCACTATGCCCGTATAGAGTATGATGAAGAGCGGGGAAGGTGGCTGCTGAAAAAGGCGATATCCGAAGACGGCGCGAACGACAAGGATCAGTCATACGTTCTCTGTGACCTTACTCAGGAGCAGCTCTCGCATACGCTGTTCCCGCTCGGTGCTATGAAAAAATCCGAGGTGCGTGTTTTTGCCGAAAAAAACGGGCTTGTGAACGCTCACAAGTCCGACAGTCAGGATATATGCTTTGTTCCCGACGGAGACTACGCGGGTTTTATCCGCAGAACGACCGGCAGGGAATACCCGTCCGGTGACGTTATCGACAGCACCGGCAAGGTCTGGGGACATCACGACGGTCTGATAAATTACACCATAGGTCAGCGAAAGGGGCTCGGTATCGCGTTCGGAGTGCCGATGTACGTCATTGCAAAAGATATGTCCGCGAACGCGCTTGTTGTGGGAACTGCTGAAGAACTTCTGAAAAAGACGCTGACAGCCGGCGACCTCAACTGGATAGCTTTCGACAGACCCGATAAGCCGTTTTCATGCAAGGCAAAAACACGCTATCGCATGACCGAACAGCCCTGCACGGTCTATCCCGACGGCGACAGCGTGTATGTTGAGTTTGACAGCCCTCAGCGTGCGATAACTCCCGGTCAGCGTGTGGTATTCTACGACGGAGATATAGTCCTCGGCGGAGGGATCATATCTATTTAATGACCGCGTAACTGCCATGTCAAAGCGAAACGTCCTCACGTTCAAGGCATTCTTTCAGACCGATACGAAGCTTGTGCATCTTCTGTGCAAGAGTGTTCGCGGATATCCCGAAGTGTCCGGCAATGTTTTTCAGCGGTTCACCGTTCCAGTAGCGCAGTACAAAGTATATCCTGTCCTCGTCGGAGAGGGTATGCAGCCATGCGCTTATGACGCGCCCGAGCTCGATATCGTCGATCTCGTCCTCGACATCCGTTCCGGAGGGGATACACTCCTCCAGCTCGCTCAGCATGATATCCATACCTCCGCCGTGCTTTTTTGTATGCTGCTTGTTCCACAGGTTGAACGAGATGTTGCGCACTATCCGACCGAGCCACGCACGCAGTTTTTCGGGTCTTTGCGGCGGCATCTGCGTCCATGCCTTGTGGTAGGTGTCATTCACACATTCCTCCGCATCCTCTCTGCTGTTCAGTATGTTGAAAGATAATGAACGGCAGAGTTTTCCGTATTTGGCATCCGTTTCGGAGATAGCACGCTCGTTTCTGTCCCAGTACATATCTATTATCTCATTGTCTGTCATTTTCATCTCTCCCTGTCAATTTGCAGCCGGGTCGTTCACTATACCCACAAACAGCGGCATCCTGCTTTCACCGACGATCTCAAATACGAACGGTCTGTCGAATTTCATCTCAACACTGCCGTCAGGCATTGCAGCGCCACAGTAAGACATTATTGTAAGTGCCGATGCCTTGCAGCCTTCCTCGTCTATCTGCACTCTCGCGGCTTGTTTTGCTTCACCGAGAGCCACGTTCACGGCATCCGTAAGCTCGTGCAGGTCTGCGGTCTGCGGGTCAAATATGTCGGTTATGCCGAGCTGCTTCAAACCTTCCGAGAGGTCAAGACCTGACGATATATCGAATTTCGGCAGTGACAGCTCCACCTCCGCATACTTGTGGTTCTCAAGGTCATACGGGTCGTTCATCATAAAATCCATAGCCTGCTTGTCATTCAGCAGTTCTTCGGGAGTTACGCCCTCGTCCGGCAGCATCAGCAGCATATAGCCGTTGTTTTCGAGATGAAGTGCGATCGCCGAGAATTTATCGCCCCACCAGTAAGTGTCATTGCCTTTTCTGTAAAGATAGTCGCAGTCCACATTTTTGTCGGGCGTGTGGAATGTGTCACTATAGGTTGCGTTTTTGTCGAAGCGATTCATCCATTTGCCGCAGTAATCCACAGTTGATGCAAGCGTTATTATCATCAGCGGGTCTAAGCTGAGTCCGTTTACATAGCTGTCGAGCTGACCGCCTGTCTGTTCGCTGAGCCATTGACGGTAAAGCTCGTCGTACTGCGCAGTTCCCGGTTCACCTATGAAAGACGACGCTTTATAAAAGTCGGCAAGTATTCTCACCGCACGGTCGGTGTACGTTATATCGTTGTTCAGCCACAGTGAATTTGCAAGCAGGCACTTTGCCATTCCGTCATCCATATAATTGGCATACCATATTCTATCGGCACTCTTGCGCAGTTCTTCTATATTGCTGTAGCCGAGCAGGTCGAGTATCTGCTGCCGCGAACTGCCGCCTGTTATCTCCGCGGACATTCCGAGTGCCATATACAGGCTTGTGGGGGAATAGACCATGTTCTTTCCCGCACTGCCGGTGAGAAAAGTCTTGATGCTGTCTGCAAAGAATCCGTCAAGTCCCGCCGAATAGTCCGTGCGATTATCACGCAGTTCGTTGCAATGCTCTCTCCACGCTTTGTACATCTCGTCGAACTTCTTTTGATCTTCCGGCTTGTTTGTGTACTGCGGGATATATGGATATTCAACCTCCATGAGCTGTTCGGCGGCAGTGTCGGGACTTGCAAGATATTCCAGCGGCAGAGTTACCCAGTTCGTGTTTGTGGTCAGAGGCGGTTCTGTTACATCGCCAGCGATTGTTGTTTCTTTCGGCGCTTCGGTGGGTATCGCCGCTGTGGGCGGTGCTGTCGTGACCTGTCCGGCAGTCTCACCGTCGAAGTTGTTTACATTACCGCTGCCGCCGAGCGAAGGCAGGTTCGTTACGGCAAACAGACCCGCGGACAGCACTACGGCTATAGATGCGGCTATACCGGCGTACTTCCATACGCGCACAGGCGGTTTCTTTGATGCGTAACGTTCTTCTGCTTCCTCGATGATATCCGTGTCAATGTTTGTCATACCGTTGTATAGTTTTTCGGCTTTTTTACTCATAGAACATCATTCCTTTCCGCTTTTGAAGATCTTCTATAATATAAGACAGCTTTTTGAGATAAATATTTGCTATTTTTTCAAAAAAAATTCCCCACTGTTTGAGAAAGTGGGGGATTCTTTTTCAGTTGACCTTTTATCTTTTCGGTGCAGCGTTAGGCTGCCGCAGGTCAAGGGCGCGCAGCCCTTGTGCCGTC
>CAMHBE010000209.1 GCA_946183095.1 uncultured Clostridia bacterium
CTTAAAGTGCATAAAGAAAGGATGACAAAACAATGGACGCATATTCCGACAGAATTAGAACACTCCAGCCCTCCGCGATACGCGAGATACTGAAATTCACATCATATCCCGATGTTATCAGCTTTGCCGGCGGAAATCCCGCTCCCGAGGCCTTCCCTGTCAAGGAGATAAAGGAGATAATGGACGACATCATGGAGCACGAGCCTGTCACGGCTTTGCAGTATTCGGTCTCCGAAGGCTACACTCCACTGCGCGATACGATAAAGGATGACCTCTACGCAAAGGGCATCCTCAACTGGAACAACGATGATGTTATAATCACCGCAGGCGCACAGCAGTGCATGGAAATGACCGCAAAGGTGCTCTGCAACGAAGGCGAGACGATAATCTGCGAAGAACCAAGCTTTATAGGTTCGCTCAACTCATTCCGATCCTACAACGCAAAACTTGTCGGAGTTCCCATGGACGATGACGGCATCGACCCCGAAAAGCTCGAAGAAGCGCTGAAAGAGCACCGCCGCACCGCTTTCATCTACGTTATACCGAATTTCCAGAACCCCACCGGACGCACCATGAGCCTTGAAAGAAGAAAACAGGTGCTCGAACTCGCGTACAAGTACAACGTTCACATCATCGAGGACAACCCCTACGGCGACCTGCGCTTCGCGGGCGACAACGTTCCGAGCATCCGCTCCATGGATACAAAGGGTCATGTCATCTATGCCGGAACATTCTCCAAAACAGTTGCTCCCGGTCTGCGTGTAGGCTATATGTGCGCCGACAAGGGCATCATCTCCAAAGCTACCTGTGCGCTTCAGGTCTCCACCGTTCACACAAGCATACTCTCGCAGATGATCGTACACCGCTTTATAACAAAGTATGATTTCAAGGCGCATCTCGAACGCCTGCAGCAGATATACGGTCACAAGTGCGATCTTATGCTCACAAACCTCAAGATGAAGATGCCGAAGTCCATTACATTCACAGAGCCCGACGGCGGTCTGTTTATCTGGGGAACCCTGCCGGACGGCGATATGGACTATTTCGTAAAGAAAGCTATCGACAGCAAAGTTGCGATAGTTACCGGCAGAGCGTTCCTCGTTGACGAGAGCAAGCCTACCCTGTCGTTCAGACTGAACTACTCAACTCCGACCGACGAGCAGATAGAGCGCGGCGTGGATATCCTTGCAAATGTCGCAAAGACGATGTATAAATAATTCATTTGGGAAGGAAAAACGAAAATGAGCGAAAAAAACATAATCCTTACAGGCGACCGCCCGACGGGAAGACTGCACCTCGGTCACTACGTCGGCTCCCTAAAAAGAAGAGTCGAGCTTCAGAACTCCGGCAAGTACGATGAAATAAACATCCTTATTGCTGACGATCAGGCACTCACGGACAATGCCGACAACCCCGGAAAGATACGCGACAACATCATAAATGTCGTGCTCGATTACCTTTCCGCAGGCATCGACCCCTCAAAGACCACTATCTGTGTGCAGTCCGCGCTTCCCGCACTTCACGCACTGACGTTCTACTACCTCAATCTTGTGACCACCGCGAGACTGTCGAGAAATCCCACTATCAAGGCTGAAATACAGATGAGAGGATTTTCCGAAGAGGGTCTGCCCGCCGGATTTTTCACATATCCGGTATCGCAGGCGGCAGACATCACCGCATTTGACGCAAATGTCGTTCCTGTCGGCGAAGATCAGCTTCCTATGCTCGAACAGGCAAGAGAGATAGTTGAAAAGTTCAACAAGATATACGGCGAAACGCTCGTCATGCCGAAAGCCATGATACCGGAAAATGAGTTCCAGCGCAGACTTCCCGGTGTTGACGGCAAGGCAAAGATGAGCAAATCCCTCGGCAACTGCATCTACCTTTCCGATACAGCAGCCGCCGTAAAAAAACAGGTCAACGGAAAAATGTACACCGACCCGCTGCATCTACAGATAAGCGACCCCGGACATACCGAGGGCAATGTGGTATTCACATACCTTGACGCGCTCTGTACAGACGAACATTTTGCGGAATATCTCCCCGAATACGCTAACCTCGAAGAGATGAAGGCTCATTACCGCAGAGGCGGTCTCGGCGACGGTGCCTGCAAGAAATTCCTGATAAACGTTCTCGAAGAAACGCTTAGCCCGATAAGAGCAGAGCGTGCAAAATGGGAAAACGACATCGGAGCGGTCTACGATATCATTTCAGCGGGTACCGCAAAGGCAGTGGAAACTACAAACGCCACACTTGCCCGCGTCCGCAAAGCAATGCGTATCAATTACTTTGAAGACCGCTCGATCATCAAGGAATGGGAAAGTCTGCTGAAAAGTGCGAACCAGTGATCTCCGATAATGACGAGAAAAAAATTCATTATAACGGCTGCTGTCATATCAGCCGTTATTGCCGCGATACCGTTTGTCTGCAATGAAAACCTCACAGCGTCATATTACGACATACACGCGCCGAAACTCACCTCCCCCGTTAAAATAGCATTCCTGTCCGATGTTCACAATACACAATACGGGCACGGGATGTCTGAGCTCATCGGCATGGTGGATGATTTTGCGCCGGAAGCCGTCGTTTTCGGAGGTGACCTCTTCGACAGCGTATGGAACGAGAAGAACTCTCAGATGCTCATAAGGTCGCTCGTTCAGCGTTATCCGTGCTATTACGCTCTCGGGAACCATGAATTCTACGAAAATGAACAGGATATCATCAGGCGTGAGACTGCTGCACTCGGCGTAAATGTCCTGAACGGGACTTATGCGGAGCTTGCCGCGAGCGGCGGTACAGTGCGGTTCATCGGTGCCGAGAGGTGGATCGACCACGGAATAACAAACGGCGAACTCACTGATCCCGACATGACCAACATTCTGCTGTACCATTACCCGGAGGACTTACCCCGTTTCAGCGGCAGCGGCTATACGTTGATACTGTCCGGACACGCCCACGGCGGACAGTGGAGGTTTCCCCCGCTCATACAAGGCGTATTTGCTCCCGGGCAGGGTCTTCTCCCGAAATACACGAGCGGCATATACAACGAAGGCGGCGAGACGATGCTCGTCAGCCGCGGATTGCAGCGCTGTCCGCGCGATATCGTTTTTCCGCGTATATTCAACCGTCCCGAAGCGGTGTTCATCACGCTCACTCCATAAAAATGATCCCCGGCATCATGTCGGGAATACATTCCGTCAAAAAGCGGGTGAGGTTGAGCTTTTGCGATGCAAAAAGCCACAGAGAGGGCTGACTGACAGACCGTAGCTCTTGTGCCGTCTGACAATGCAGGAAGCATTTTATTGATACTCAATTACCCCCGATGTTACCGTCGGGGGTAATTCTATTATTTACCGAATAAACGTCTGTATTCCGTCGGAGTTGCTCCCTCATATTTCCGGAACGTTATGCCGAAATAGTTCGCGTCCTCAAATCCCACAGCCTGCGCGATCTCGCCTATCTTCATATCCGTGGATGCGAGCAGTTCCTTCGCTTCGGCAGTACGGCGCTTTGCAAGGTATTCCATAGGCCGCATACCTATCCTTGCCTTGAAAACACGGCAGAAGTGCTGGAGAGAAACGCCCGATATGACAGCGAGCCGCTCAAGAGAGATATCCTGCGCGTAGTATTTATCCATGAATTTAAGCGATTCACGGAGTAAGTCACCGCTGCAGTATTTCTCCTCGTCCTGCAGGAATACAGCCCGCCGCACCGCCAGCAGCAGGTGGTACAGCTGCACAGATATAGTGTCCGGATCTGCAAGTGGGTCTGCAGCAGTTTCGGCGAGTTTTACGGAAAGAGCGGTCATGATATCCGGCTTTTGGGCTTCTGAAAAGAAATATCTGTCATACCCTAAGTCTGCGGCTACGTCAGCGCTGCAAGAAAAAGTGATATAATGTAAAGCTGCGGCTCCGTCAGATGTACCGACAGAAAACGGAACATTCGCGGGTATAAAGCACACACTCCCGCAGTGAAGCTCATGTTCCCCGTCCGGCAATACGACCTTACCGCTGTTCCCTGCCGCAATATAAAGACTGCACAGCTCTATGCCGTTCCGACAGACGATATTTTTCGGGAAATATTCCGTGCATATCCCGTCAAGTATGAACGGATATCCTTCGTTCCTGCATTTTACGGGATGTATGACCTTTGACAACGCTCCCCGCCTCCCGGTTCCGAAATTATTCATTATTATACCACGGGAGCACATTTATGTCAATAAACCTATTGACAAATCTTTATAATAGTATTATAATTTTATTTCAGG
>CAMHBE010000210.1 GCA_946183095.1 uncultured Clostridia bacterium
TCGTTCCGAGCAACTGACATACCGGGAAGTATAAGTTATGAGAAATAAAGACCGCGAGGGACTGAAACTCGCTTACCGTATAATCGCACTTGCCGTAGCTGTTATTATGATCGTAGGCATTGTTTACGGCAGCTTTATGGGATAACATCCGCTGTTGTTCATATCGGAAATATGGTACGTATGTCAAGGAATATTTGTGCAATATGACTGCTTTAGGGCGATGCGAATGGGCGGCAAGAGGTTTTCAGAGGTGCCCTGTATATAATAAGCAGAAACGGCTTGGGGATATCCATCCTCAAGCCGTTTGTTTACTGTGCGCTGTTCCTTATCTGGAACGATTCAATATCCTGAGCAAAAGGTCGAGCACCTTGAAATACAGCCAGATAACGCTGAATGCAAGTCCGAAAGACGCGTACCATTCGTACTTCTTCGGGAGCTGTCCGTCCACGCACTGCTTTATGGTATCAAAATCAACGAGCAGGAACATGGTGCCCAGTATCACCATAAGGATGCCGCCGCCGATAGAAAGTAACGGGTTACTCATTATCTGTGCGGTTATGCCGCGGGTCGCAGGGATGAGCGAGCCTATGAATACCAGCAGCGAACTTACAGCTGCCGCTATAAGAGCGATGAGCAGCACCGACTTGAACTTCTCCGTCACCTTTACCCTGCCTGTGCCGTAAAGGAAGCCCATTGCGAAAACAAGCACAAGAGTTATGACGAGAGCGAGAACAACGGGTCCGAGATAACGGTCTGCGAAAGTTCCCGCAAGCCACGCGAGAAAATATCCCGTAGCCGCGCAGAACAGCGAACCGGTCACAGGTATCGTGGGGCGGATGAATACCGCCAGCATAGGGCATATCAGCATGATGATGCCGCTTATCGCAAGCGCTATCACCTCATGTGAATAGATAGTAACGACCTGCCCGTCCTTATAAAGCACGTCGCTGAACAGCGGGTCGCCTGTGGATAAAGTTCCCGCGAGTTTAAGCACAAGGCTTATCGCTACGCCTGTAGCGGTCACGAGCAGGAAGAAAACGAGTTTCCTCGCTATGCCCGCATACGAGCAGCAATATTCGCTGTCTGTCTCCTGTATCTTAGACAGCTTGCGTATTATCGGGTTACTGTTGATAAAATGTCCCGATGTGTTCTGTTTTCCGAGATCTGCCATTTTTGTTCTCCTTTCAGTAATTCCAAAGCTTACACTACTATAATACTATATTTCGGACAAAAATGCAATATATTTTTTTAATTTTCCCGGTATATCACAGATCCATTGCAACGACTTCACGGTAGAACTCCGAATAATCCTTGCGGTGCTCGTTGGTGAAAGCGATAGCGGTGCGCGGATGCTGATTGAGCAGACCCGTCATGAGGTATTGCAGGTCATAGCCCCACTGCACGCCCTCCTCGCGAAGCTTCGTCATGTGGCGGTCGATGAACTGTATCACATGGTAGATGTTGTACTTCGGGTTTTTGAGGAAGCCGAGCAGCAGCTCCATTGCGCAGTTGCCGGCACCGCGTCCCATTCCGGAATATGTCGCGTCGAGCCAGTCAACGCCGTCGCCTACCGCTTCTATAGTGTTCGCAAAAGCGAGCTGCTGGTTGTTGTGAGCGTGTATGCCGACCTTCTTCCCGAACTTTTCGGCGTATTCCACATACAGCGACGCGAGTCTCTGCATCTGCTCCGGGTACATCGAACCGAAACTGTCAACGATGTAGATAACGTCAACAGGCGACTGCATCAGCATATCGAGCGCAGCCTTAACGTCTCCCTCCTGCGCCGTGGAGATAGCCATGATGTTGCAGCTGACCTCATAGCCCTTCTTCTTCGCATCCTCTATCATGTCGATCGCTGTGGGCATCTGGTGCAGGTATGTCGCGACACGGATAAGGTCGATGACGCTCTCGCTGCGGTCGAGTATATCGGTTTTGTAGTTGCATCTTCCGACATCTGCCATTATCGCAAGTTTCAGGTCGGTGTTGTTTTCGCCGACTATCGCGCGCATATCTTCCTCATTGCAGAACTTCCACTTACCGAACTTGTTCACGTCGAACAGTTCCTTGTCCGCCTTGTAGCCGAACTCCATATAGTCAACGCCCGCTCTGATGTTTGCAAGATACAGGTCATGCACGAATTCGTCCGTAAAACGGAAATCGTTCACGAGCCCTCCGTCTCGCATTGTGGCATCTATGACTTTTACGTCTTTTCTGTAATTGAGCAGGTTTGATATCTCTTTCATTTTCTTATGTTCCTTTCTTTTCCTTTAAACCGACTTGACTTTAAATCGGTAAATCGAATTATACCACTTTCCGATAGATTTTGCAAGTACATTTTACTCTTTTTGTAGATTTGCACAAATAAAGCATATATTTCCGCATGAATACCGGCGTTTTGACGCAAAAGGACATATCACAGGCTGATGTACCGCACTCCCGATGAAATAAGGCTGTCACGCATCTTTTTCACTTCGGCATCGGAAAAGCGTCTGCCGATGCAGTTTTCGAGCATGAACACCGCAGCGCCTGTTCTGACCGCTCCTTTTGCGGTAGCTCCCACACATCCGCACTCGTCCAGACCGCAAAGTACGATCTCCGAATACGCACGTTCCTTCATAAACTCCCTGAACGGCTTTGAGGAATACGAATCCGGAAGATTTTTCTCAAAATACAGATCGGACACGATATCCATGCCGCTGTAAAGCTCCGCACCCTCTGTCCCTTTTATGGAGAAGCCTATGAACCATTTATTTGTGATGATGTTCGGAAACATCTGCGCCACATAGATTATATCATACCCGTTTTCCTTATAATAAGAGACTGCGCGGTTCACAGAACTCACAAGATCTTCCGTATCGTAGGAAAACTTAGCTTTTCTCTTATCCCACAGATAGTCATTCTGCATATCAATAACGACCAGCGCTTTATTTTCAGACATATGCTTTTTCCCTCAGATACAATGACAAAAACGTTTGTTACCGATACTCACACCTCGGCGTAGTTGCCGAGAAAACGGTAGAACCGCATCTGCTTTTCAAGCCCTATCAGCAGCTTTATAACATTTTCGTCGGCGATGCTCCCCAAAAAGTCAAGGTAGAAGATGAAGTCGAACGCGTCGTCTTTCAGGTATGCGAGAGAATCCGGAACAGGCTTGCTCTCGATGCGGCAGAGGTTCAGCCCGCAGTACGCAAAACGTGTGAGCAGACGGTACAGACTGCCGGCGGTATGCGGAACGGTCAGGCACAGCGATACCACGCCCGCGTTTTCGGGAACTTGCAGCTCGCGTGATATCATGATGAAGCGTGTGAAGTTGTCCTTTATGTCGGTTATGTCATGCGCCACGGGTTCCAGACCGAACAGCTTTGCGCAGGACGCCGAGCATACCGCCGCCAGCGACTTGTCATCGGATTCGGCAACACGCTCTGCGGCTTTTGCGGTAGAGCTTTCCTCAAGTACAGCGTACTTTCTCTCCTGAAGGAACTTAGAGCACTGTTTCAGCGCCATTTCGTGGGATGTCACCACTCTTATGTCGGATAGCCTCGTTCCCTTTTTCGCGGCGAGAACATGGTTTATCGGTATCATCGTGCTGCGGCAGATATAGAACTTGTGGCGCAGCATCAGGTCGTAAGTCGCGCCGACAATGCCCGCCGTGGAATTCTGTATGGGGAGCACGCCGTAGTCGATCTCGCCGTTCTCGACAGCCTCGAACACTTCAGCAAAATCCCGGTAGTAGTTTATCTTCACATCATCGCCGCAGAATTTCGTGCAGGCATCGGCAGTGTAGCTGCCGCGCGTAACGGCTCCCACGACGGGGTCTTTCTTCTCCTCCGCGATGCTGTACGGCACGGCTTCGGTGAGGAGCTGCTGCTGACGGCATTTCGAGATATCCATGAGCGTCGTGAAGAACAGCCTCCCGCCGTCTTTCAGCGGTCCGGGGAGACCCGCACAGGCTTTCTGCAATACCTCTTCCTCGCGTCCTGCCTGCATTATCGACATATTGTGCAGGCGCTTATACTCCGCAACTTCACTTGCCACCCGTGCGCGTTCCACGAACAGGCGCGCCATTTCATCGTCTATCTCGTCTATAAAGAACACCGCAAGAAGAAATAAGATGAACAGGATGTTGCGATGGTTGCTGACCGCTACCCTCGCCTGCAGCTTTATCGTCTCCGCTTCGTGCCACGACGGCGTCACTGCCACGCCGCCCGACACCACCCCGCTCAACTATTGGCAGGCTGGAAAAACCGTCAGCGCCCAGGCTATAGC
>CAMHBE010000211.1 GCA_946183095.1 uncultured Clostridia bacterium
TTCTGATGACAATGATATCATAAAATATTATAAGAGCAGTCAGCACTAAAGAGATGATACCGATAACGATACCACCGGCAGAGCCTCCGATAAAACCCGTTAACCCGAAGACCGAGATCGCGATAAAAAGCAATATTGTGCCGATAACAGCCAATACCGGAACAGAAAGTCTGACCGGTTTTACCGAGAAATACAGAACAAGCGAAACAGACATCGCTATTATTCCGGCGATACCCGCAACCAGTGCGTTTATAAACCAATGTAAACCGTTTACAAATGCCGAAACTCCGTCCATGTCAACGTCTCCTTATACCTCGCCGATCTCTTCGCCGGTTCAGATATACGGCGAATATGTGCTGTCATCACCTATAGCGTCGAAATGTCTGCGATAGCGGCGGGGTATGCGGATATCCGCGAAATATCCGAGGTCGGAGATCACCTTCGATATCGCGGTGATCCCGTCGTTGTAGAACGCAGTTATGCGCTTCTGTCGGTCTTTAATATTCCTGTAATCCTGCGGACACACGAACGTCCATTCAGCAGTCTCGTTATCAACGACTATGCGCCAGTATTTGTCGATCTCCGTCGGGTTTACGCCGAAATGCTGTAAAAGTATGTGATGCTCGAAGCTGTCATCGAGCCACGACATAAGCGCTGTTTCCTCATCGAATGATATCGCAATTATCAGCGGTTCTTTCTTCGCGACCGCTTCATCAACAGTCTTATCGTCGGGGTATTTTCTGTAGTTCACTGTATTTACCTCGTCAGTCTGCGGCTCTTTGTTTCAGCGTGCGGATATCCCGTATCGCAAAAATAATGTCAAACAGCAGTATCACAGCCAGAACTGTGATGCCCGCAATGCCTGTTCCTATAATATAGAAGCCCGACCAGACAGCCAGCGCGGTCCCGAGTATCAGCAGAACGAGCGACGGGGCGGGAGCTCTTTTTATTGCGGAAAGCACCCCGCCTACCGCAAAGCAGATAACTCCGACAAATCCCGAAAACAGGATAAGGAGCACGACCATATCAAAAATATCCACGTTACTTCACCTTTGCAAGACTCGTTTCAAGGCGCTTCAACGATTCGTCCTTTCCGAGTATCTCCATAAGTTCGGTAGCTCCGCCGGGAGTGACTGCAAGCCCGGAAACGCCTATGCGTATCGCCCACATAACGGCTCCCGCTTTTACGCCCTTTTCTTCGGCAATGCCTTTGAGCAGCTCAAACAGCGTGTCGTTGCTCCAGTCGGTGACATCTTTCAGTTTCGGCAGCGAATATCCGATGATCTCAGCGCACTGCTCCACCGTTGTCTTGTTCTTTTTGTTCACGAACAGCGCGGTGTCGTAGTCCGGCAGACCCTTGATGAACTCCGCCTTCTCATTCACTTCCGGGAATACCGAGATGCGCGTCTGTATCAGCTTTGCGAGCTTTTCGTTGTCGGCGAATGCCGCAAATTCCTCGTTATAGTAGGGCTTTGCCTTAGCCATGAACTCGCCGAGCGGCATCTCCTTTATATAGTGGCTGTTGAACCACAGCAGCTTCTCGTAATCGAACACCGCCGGAGATTTGCTGATACCGTCTATGGAGAATATCTTCGCAAGTTCGTCGATGTTGAAAAATTCCTCGTTGGTATCTTTCGGGCACCAGCCGGTGAACGCCATGTAGTTGATTATCGCCTGCGGCAGATAGCCGTTTTTCACAAGCTCCTGGAAGCTTACCGAGCCGTGGCGCTTCGACAGCTTGCTGATATTGCCGTCCGCATCCTTGCCCATGAGCAGCGGGAGATGGCAGTACACGGGGCGTTCCCAGCCAAACGCGTCATACAGCAGAACGTATTTCGGCGTGGATGTGAGGTATTCGCTGCCGCGAACGACATGAGTCACACCCATAAGGTGGTCATCGATAACATGACAGAAGTTGTATGTCGGGAAACCGTCCGCCTTTATCAGTATCTGATCCTGAAGCTCGGCATTTTCTATCTCTATGTGCCCGAAAACACTGTCGTCATAGCCCGTGCTGCCTTCAAGCGGCATCTTCTGACGTATCACATACGGCTTGCCTTCAGCTAAATTGCGCTCGACTTCCTCTTTCGGCAGGTTACGGCAGTGGCGGTCATACCCTGCCCCGATATCCCCGTCCTCATGCAGTTTCTCAAGGCGCTCCTTCGAGCAGAAGCAGTAGTATGCCCCGCCCTTCTCAACAAGCTCCTTCGCATACTTTATATAAATATCCTTTCGCTCACTCTGTATATACGGTCCGTTGGGTCCTCCCACATCGGGTCCTTCATCATGCGTCATTCCCGTCATTTCCAGCGTGCTGTAGATAACATCCACCGCACCTTCCACAAGACGCTCCTGATCAGTGTCCTCTATTCGCAGTATGAATTTTCCGTTGTTAGCGCGTGCAAGAAGAAACGCATACAGCGCTGTCCTCAGATTGCCTATGTGCATGAAGCCTGTGGGACTCGGCGCAAATCTCGTCACAAATTCTTTCGACATACCGTTACCCTGCCCTTTACGGGCATTCTCCTTTCGTTCGCCTTGTTTGCATAATATCATAACAAACATTATATTCCAAATCACTGCGTTTGTCAAGCATTACAGGCAGTTTTACGGCATTTTTTAAAAATATTGAAATTTTTTTTGAAAAAAGACTTGATTTTTCCAAAAAAGTGTGATATAATGTTATCCACAGTCTTGATATGCGGATGTGGCGGAATTGGCAGACGCGCTAGGTTCAGGTCCTAGTGAAAGCAATTTCATGTGGGTTCAAGTCCCGTCATCCGCACCAGACTTGCCGGCTTTTGCCGGTTTTCGAGGTGTGGCTCAGTTTGGTAGAGCGCTGCGTTCGGGACGCAGAGGCCGTGGGTTCAAGTCCCGTCACCTCGACCATCTTTATTGAACGCTTTAGATATTATGCCCACAAAAGGCTTGGTTAAGCCATTTGTGGGCATAAGTCTTTTGGATTCAAAAATCCCAATTCCATAGATATTTTTTGACCGAAAAAACTACCAACGGGACTTGAACCCCCTTTGGTATAAAACTTTCAAACTGAAATTCGTGATAATTTAACAAATTTACAGAAAATGCCCGCTGATCTCGGAACAAGTCCGAACAAAAGTAATGTGGGCATTTTTTCTGTAATGTTCACAAAGTTTTCTCTGAAAGTTTGTGTAAATATCCGAATTATTTGTCTTTCTCCAACAGATGTGATATAATCGGAAAGGTCGCATAAACGACCGGAATCGGAGCTGAAAGTCAATGGAAAATATAGAGGTCACAGTCATCGGCGGCAACATCTCCCCCGCCGAACGAGAGGAATATATAGAGCGAGGAAAGAAGAACAAGCCGGACATGATGCTGACGGCGTTAGAGATCGTGCTTGACGGCGAGTACGCGGATGTAACGTACCGATACAGCGATATCCCGCCAAATATGACAATCTGCATCGGCGGCTGCATGATCGGTAGGTTCGGCAGCTTCAACCGCGGTAAGCAAGCCGAATTCCTTGATCGTGTACCGAACGACATAAACTAAACAATTGAGAGCCTGTAAGCTCAGATGCGAGTAACATCGCATTTGAACTTACGGGCTCTTTTTTGTTGCAAAAATTCAGCAGAAACAGAGATATTCGTTGGCGATAACAAGAAAAAATCGTCAATGTATATGAATTTTTCTCAGGAAGGAGCTCTTATGTATTTTACAGAAACCCCACACCTTCAACGTATCGAACAGATGATGATCACGATACCTTACCAAATTCCGCGAAGTTCATGCTTCCGGTGCAACGGTCAGAATTATCATGATCAGATCACCACAAAGCTTGCGATGCAGATACTTCTTGACAGCTTCGGAAGCAGAAAACTCGAAAAAAGAATGAAAGGAATAGAGATGAAACCACAGTTTACAAGCAAACAGCATTACGACCGGTTCACCGGATTCCTCAAATCCATGACATTAAGTCCCGCCCACTGCAGCCGCAACTATGTAGCTGCAGTTTTTCTTTTGTCTTCAAACTCAAATCTGTGGGAAAAGGCAAAGCCGCATATCAACAGAAATGCCGTGGATTTTGATAAAATAAAGCTCGGCTCGGTCACTACAACGATATACACTATATTTAAGGCGGCAAAAGAGGTATACACCGACAAAGCCGAGATCAGTGTAAGCGAGTTCTGCGACTGCTTGCTCATCAATGACAGAATGATCAGCAATATCTTCACTGCTATGCTTATTGAGAATCACGGTTACCGGATCGTGGATACATCAATG
>CAMHBE010000212.1 GCA_946183095.1 uncultured Clostridia bacterium
AACCGCAACAAGGCTCCTTACATGATACAAGGCATAGGACACGGCGAACTTGTGCAGGATCCCGCGGGTGACTGGCATATCATCTGTCTCGGTTTCAGGCAGATACACATCTGGTCGGCGTTCCACCACCTCGGACGCGAAGTTTTCATGGTACCCGTTGAATTTGACGATGACGGCTGGTTCACCGCCGGAAGTGACGGCACCTGTGACGAGTATTACGACATAGAAGGTGATCTGCTGCAAGAAGACAAGCGCTTCTACACCTTTGAGAATATGCTCTGGAACATCGACTGGCAGTATCTGCGCAAGCCGGTTCCCGAAAACTACATCTTCGATAAAGACCGCATCACTCTCAAAGGTACGAACGTAACGCTCGACGATACCGATTCGCCGACATTTATCTGCACTCATCAGCACGACTTCTGCTTCAGCCTGAAAGTCACGGTGCATACGGACAGCGGTGAAGCGGGCGTATCGCTGTATCATGACGAGACTGAGCATTATGATATAGCCGTAAGAAAAGCCGGTGACAGTTATGAAGCGGTCCTGCGGCTGAACATAGGCGGTGTGAAACATGAACAGACCACCGCTTTCGTGAATGACGGAACGATAAACATTTCGGTATCTGCGGACAACATGAGATATGTGTTCATGGCAAACGGCATAATGATAGGACGTGCGGCGACAAAGTATCTTTCTTCCGAGGTATGCGGCGGCTTTACCGGCACCGTCATAGGTCTGTACGCGGTCGGTGACAATACGGCAGAGTTCACCGGCTTTGAGATAAATTACGATAATAACTGATAGGAAACGGAGACAGAGATATGCTAAAATTCACGGAGAAAGCGCCTATGGGCTGGAACAGCTGGGACTGCTGGGGCGCTGCGGTAAATGAAGATACCGTCAGAAATAATGCTCAGTTCATTGCCGAGAACTTAAAACAATATGGCTGGGAGTATGTTGTGGTGGATATCCAGTGGAGCGAACCGACTGCGGCAAGTCACGAATACCACCCCTTTGCTGAACTTTGCATGGACGAATATTCCCGCCTTATACCGGCAGAGAACAGGTTCCCGTCGTCCGCGGGCGGCAAGGGATTCGCTCCTCTCGCGGAGTATGTACATTCCCTCGGTCTGAAATTCGGGATCCACATCATGCGCGGCATACCGAGACAGGCTGTTCACCGCAATACCGCGATATCCGGCACCGACAAGACCGCCCGTGATATCGCAAAGACCGACAGTATCTGCGCATGGAACACCGATATGTATGGCGTCGATCCCGAAAAGGACGGTGCATGGGAATACTACAAGAGCATATTTGAGCTTTACGCGGAGTGGGGAGTTGACTTCATTAAGTGTGATGATATAGCGAGAGAGTTCCCCCACGCGGAGAGCGAGCTTAAAATGATAAGCAAGGCGCTCGACACCTGCGGCAGGGAAATGGTGTTCAGCATCTCTCCGGGTCCCGCGCCCCTCGAAAAAGCCGAGCTGCTCAAGCAGATATCGAATATGTGGCGCATAACCGATGATTTCTGGGATAAGTGGGAGCTGCTCTACGCGATGTTCGAGCGTTGTGAAAAGTGGAGCATCCACACCGGTGCCGGACACTGGCCGGACGCGGATATGCTGCCGATCGGAGCGATATTGCAGGATTACGGTCCGCATTGCCGCACGAAATTCAGCGAAGACGAACAGATAACGATGATGACGCTGTGGAGCATCTTCCGTTCGCCGCTGTTCATAGGCGGAGATCTTACAAAATGCGACCCGTTCACATTGCGGCTCGTTACGAACAGCGCTGTACTGAAAATGCACGAGAACGCACGAAATGCACAGCAGGTGTGGAAGCGCACGATCGCAGGCACCGAACATATCCTGTGGAAAGCATACAGTGTTGACGGAGCGGTGTATGCCGCGATATTCAACACAGGTGAGAACGACAGCCGCGTGGAGATACCGCTCAGAGACCTCGAATTGCCTGCCGGTCTGGTGTGCACGGAACTGTGGAGCGGTCTGAAAGCTCCCGTGTCCGATAAGATAAGCGTGAGAGTTCCCCGTCACGGTGCAAAGGCTCTGCGTCTTGCAAATAACTGAAAGGATGCGGTAACATGAAAAAAAGTGTGATAAAGTTCCTTGGCATCGTCCTTGCGGCAATGCTGTGCCTGTGCTCATGTCAGCACGCTCAGAAGATAGCCGACGCGGTAGTAAGTTCAGCCGGTGCTGAGCTGTCGAGTGCGCTGTCGGAGGGAAAGAGCGAGATAGCCGACGGTATTAAAGAGATCGGGGAAGCCGCCGGTGAAGTAACTTCCGCGATAAGCAGCATTTACGATGATATCGGCAGCGTCGGGGGAGAAGTGTCCGGCAAGATAGATGAAGCGCTGTCCGAAGCTGCGGAAGATATAGTTTCGGAAATGACCGAAACATCGTCGGAGGAAACTACCGTACTGCCCGAAACATCGGAGCTGCTGCAGGAGACCGAAGCCGAAACGACTGCTGCTCCCGCAAAACAATACACATTCAGGAACAAACAACGTTACGATGACCACTACAAGAAGCACGGCGCGGAGTTCGGAGATATCACGCAGGAAGAGTATCTGCAACTTGCGAACGACCTGATAAATTCCACATCTGACAGGGTGCTGCACAAAATGTCAAAGGACGGCGATTACCTGTTCTTCGATCAGGACACCGGTTATTTCCTTGTACTGGCGGATGATGATTACATCCGGACATTCTTTATCCCGTCAGCAGGGAAGAAGTATTACGACAAGCAGTGACGGAGGACATACATGGAAAAGATGAAGTGTGCGTGCTGCGGTATCGGTGAAGTTGAGGAAGAATATGAGATCTGCCCGGTCTGCGGCTGGGAAAAGGACAATGTACAGGAGCGTTTCGTAGGCTTCCGGGGCGGAGCGAACAGGCTGTGTCTCGCAGAAGCGCGTGAAGCGTACAGCTCCCTCAACAATGATGATAAATAAAATAACTCCCGATGAGCTGTTCATCGGGAGTTCTGGTCTGTCAAAAACTTAATCTGAATATCATTTCGGTGCAGCGTCAGGCTGCCGCAGGTCAACAATTGACCGCTTGGTAAGCGCTCCTCATGAGCGCCTTTGGCGGTCAAAGCACTGCATCGTGCAGTGGAGCGCGCAGCCCTTGTGCCGTCCGGCAATGCAGGAGGCATTGGTAGGGGCAATCAAAAGCGTGCAGGATGCACGCAAATAAATTGCCCCGAAAAGACAAGCGCGAACGCGCCGCTGCACCTGCTTTATTGATATGCTGAAACTCCCGATGAGCAGTTCATCGGGAGTTTACTTATGTACTATCAATAGTTTTCTTTTCTTACTTCAAAGAAGCTCTGGGGGTGATTGCAGACAGGACATACGCCGGGAGCCTTCTTGCCGATAACGATGTGACCGCAGTTGCGGCATTCCCACATAGTCTCCTCACTTTTCTCGAACACCTTCTGCATCTCGATGTTGTTGAGCAGTGCGCGGAATCTTTCCTCGTGGTGCTTCTCGATAGCGCCGACCATCTTGAACTGTGCAGCAAGCTTTGTGAAGCCTTCTTCCTCGGCTTCCTTTGCAAATCTGTCATACATATCCGTCCACTCGTAGTTTTCGCCTTCTGCGGCAGCTGCGAGATTCTTTGCCGTATCGCCGAGTTCGCCGAGAGCCTTGAACCAGATCTTTGCGTGTTCCTTTTCGTTTGCGGCAGTAGCCTCGAAAATAGCTGCTATCTGTTCATATCCTTCTTTTTTTGCAACGGACGCAAAATATGTGTATTTGTTGCGTGCCTGTGACTCACCTGCGAATGCGGTAAGAAGATTCTGTTCTGTCTTTGAGCCTTTGAGTTCCATAATGATATCCTCCTTAAAGATGATTGTTGTAGATATAGATTAAATATCCTTTTCTATTATAACATTTTTTGTGCAACCTGTCAATGCTTTTGTGATTTATTTTTTGTATTCGGTGTACGTTTACGGTTCTTTTTCGGTTCCCGGAAGTACATATACCAGATTATGATCTGACCCGCCGTAAGCAGTGCAAGAATAATGATAACAACGACGGTCGCGGGATTCCACATACCGTTTGCGGAAAAATACCATATCAGATAAAGTGTTATACCGCCGAGTATGAATCCGTTTATGAGCG
>CAMHBE010000213.1 GCA_946183095.1 uncultured Clostridia bacterium
ACGCAGGAAATACTCAACAGCGCGCCTGTCGGCGATTTTTCCGAACGGTACAATGTTTTTGTCGATCAGCATAAAGAGAAGTCTGATCCGGCGGATCTTCACGGCGCGTCGATACTTGTCGTCGATGATGTGGAAATGAACATACAGGTCGTAAAGGGTATGCTGAAACGTACTCACGCAGATGTAGATACCGCATACAGCGGCAGAGAATGTCTTGAAAAGATCGCGGAGAAAACTTACGACATAATATTCCTCGACCACATGATGCCGGAAATGGACGGTATAGAAACATTCGGGCAGATGAAAAAACTCGAACACAAGAACAAAAATACTCCCGTTATCATTCTTACCGCCAATGCTGTTGTGGGTGCAAGGGAGATGTATCTCGAAAACGGATTCGCTGATTATTTGTCAAAGCCGATACTTCGTGACGAACTTATTGAAATGATAGTCAAATATCTTCCGAGGGAGCAGGTGCCCGGAAATACAGCGGATATCGAAACGCAAGAACGGGAAAGTACGGATATGCCGGATGAAAATGCAGACCTTGCGGAACGTTTCCCCATGCTCGATACAAAAGTCGGAATAGGCTACTGCATGGACGCGGAGTTTTATATCGAAATGATAGAAACATATCTTCACGGCGATAAGCGGCAGGTGATAGAAAATGCTTATGAAACGGAAAATTGGAATGAATATGAGACTTATGTCCATGCCCTGAAAAGCACATCTCTCACTATAGGAGCAGTCAGCTTGTCCGAACACGCAAAAGCGCTCGAATATGCCGCAAAAAACGGCGATCACGGATATATCAGGGAAAACCACGATACAGTTGTCGCTGAATACAGCGAATTACTGAGCAGTTTGCAAAAGGTGCTGTAATGATACGGCGGGCTGCACCTTAAATCCGGCATTTGTGCATAGCATCCTTAATATCTCGGCTATTTCTTTCCTCAGCTTCCCATATATCTCTTTACTGCGATATTTCAGGGCGAATACGATGTGATACCCGCATCTGTATTTTGAATTGGACAGATATTTGATATCCCTTAAAATACAGAGACTGACGATACCGATGAATAAAGAAACAAGCCCGTGCGAATACGGGCTTGATACATATATCATTATTCTGCTGTATGGTCTTGAACTCTTTCCTCGTGACCGGTCGTTACCAAGTTATGTAAAGAACCGTTAAGCTCACCGTCACAGTGGTCGTCACTATTGAACGCTTCAGATTTCAAGGAAAAAAGCCCTCCGACAAGAAGAATCTCGCGGAGGGTTTATTCGGAGTCACCGTCGTGACTGGCGCGCCATGAGGGATTCGAACCCCCGACCCCTTGGTTCGTAGCCAAGTACTCTATCCAGCTGAGCTAATGGCGCATCAAATTTACTAATATATTATACACGCTTTTTGGTGATTTGTCAAGTGTTTTTTGCAATTTTTTTAATAAAAAACTATATCTGCATTCAATATCATTTCGGTGCAGCGCGATCTCCCCGATTAGCGGGTGAGGTGGAGCTTTTGCATCGCAAAAGCCGCAGAGAGGGATGACCGACAGACCGCAGCTCTGGTCCCGTCTGCCAATGCAGGAAGCATTGGTAGGGCAATCCAAAGCGTGCACGACGCACGCAGATTATAATTGCCCGAAAAGACAAAGCGCGAACGCGCCGCTGCGCCAACTTTATTGACACGCAGACGCGGCAGTCCGCAAACACAGACTGCCGCCAGAACTTATCGGGAATCAGCGTCTTTTTCCGCCTTTTTTGCCGCCCTTTTTATTGCCTGACTTTTTGGAGAGTATGGCAAAAATCACACCGCCGATAACGACAACGCCCGAGACGATGAATACCACTATCAGCCATGGATTATCAAAGAGCGATGTTCCGGTCGCGGGATTGAGCGCAGCGAGCATCTGTAACATACGATCGTCCTTTCTCCGTACCCTCGGCATTGCCGGAGGTACTTTTTCATAACTATCTCTGTTTCACTTTCGTGAATTTTACTCATTATATCACATTTTTTCGCAATTGTCAACATTTCAACAGCGAATTGTTGAAAACTCACTCTTCGGTATCCGTACCGAACTGGCTCGGGTGACGCGTGAAGAAATCCACACGCGGTTCGAGGAACTTCAGCTTGTGATCGCTGCCGCCGGTAAATGCCGAAATGCTGTCAAAGATCTTATCCCAGCTCCAGAAGCTCTCGTCGAGCTGCAAATACTCCAGTATCATCTCCGTGCCTTTCGGAGCCATAGGATGCAACAGCACCGCCGCCGTGCGTATCATGTGGAACACATTTATCAGTGTTCTGCGGCGCAGGGCGTCGTCCTCGTTCTTGTCTGCGTCGCCGAGGTTCTTCACCATGTACTTGCTCGCCTTGCGGATGTAGCTGTCGAGGACGTAGGTACACTGGTGGAACTCGAAGCGGTACATGAAGCGTTCGTAGTCCAGCACAGCTTTTTTCGCGTCAGCGAGCACCTGCTCGTCGATATCACCCACGGGCATCATGCCGTCGTAATACTTCTGCGTTGTGTAGATGCAGGTGCGTATGATGCGGTTGAACACGTTGGACAGCAGGAACCCGTCCTTTACAACGGGGTCGGGCTGGTCGTATTCGGGGCTGTCGGGGGTTATCGTCGGGTCGAGGGGTTTGGGGTTGAAGCTGACACTGCGCTGCCCCAGTCCGAGCCCGAGGAAGTGCATACGGAGCTGTTCGGGCGTATAGTAGTCGAGCAGTTCGTTCGCCATGGGCGGTCTTATGCTGCCGGAGCTCGACGCTTTCTTGTTGAGGAACAGTATGTGGTTGTTGGCGCAGAGTATCGGCAGCTGCATCTCGCCGTCGGGCGGGTCGGAAAGATTGCCGCTCTCGCCTTGCAGCGCCATGAACATCCCCATTTCCGCAACGCCGTAGAAGTAGATGTTATCCGCGCCGATGAACTGATAGACCTGCGCATCTTTGCTGCACCAGAAATCCTTCCACTCGTCCATGCTCCTGCCCTTCCGTTCAAGTGCCGCTTTCGTGAATGATATCGGTGCCCAGAGGGATTCCGGCCATACCCAGACAGTCAGCGGTTCCTCGCCTTCCAGCACGGGAGCGGGAACTCCCCACTCGATATTTCCGGTAAGGCGGAACGGAACGAGGGTCTTGCCCGTGCGGAAACGTATTCCGTTGGCGGAGAGCACCTCGCAGGCTTTGTTCATATCATCGAGCTTTGTGAACTTTATAGTGAACGAGGGCTTCTTCTTTTCCTCGATGAACTCATGTTCCGGCATCTGCGACTTTACGGCGCTATAGTTGTCGAGCAGTTCGTTCTTGATATGGATAACGGGATCCGCGAGGAACTCCGATATCGTCTTGTGAACGAGCGGACGGACGTTCTTCTGCTTCTGTATGCGCGCAACGTACTCTTTCAGCAGGTCGTTGTACGCGGGCAGGTCGAAATACCAGTTGTAAACGTCCTTCATTATTGGAGTTTCGCCGGTAATGGTGCTTTTAGGGTCGATGAGGTTCTCGGGCATATACTGGTGTCCGAGGTCGCACTCGTCGGCGTAGGCTTTCTCCGACTGGCAGCCGTCCACCGGACATTTTCCTATGACTTGTCTGCCGTTTAAGAAACAGCCGGCTTTTTCGTCGTAGAACTGTTTGGTGCTGATACGGCGCAGATGCTTGTTCTCGTACAGCTTTCTTATAAACAGATCGGATTCCTCATTGTGTATCTCTGCCGTACGGTCAAGTCCCGACGCGCCGAATATATCGAGGCTTATCATGTAGTCGTCGAGCGTCTGCTTTTGAGAATCATGGTTCCTGCGGACAAAGTCGCGGATATCGCCGCCGAACTCTCCGCTTTCGTGCAGCTTGCGGTAAGCCTCCGCGATAGGTGAGCCGTAGCAGTCGGTTCCCGATACGAATATAACATTGTCCTTGCCGATACGGTCACGCAGAAAGCGTGCATACACGTCCGCGAACACGAACACGCCGCCGACGTGTCCGAAATGAAGCGTTTTATTGCCGTATGGCATACCGCCCGTGATTATCGCGCGCTTCGGGAACTCCGGACGCGGTATCTCGTGCGGGACGAAGTTGTTGTCTTTACCCATTATCTTTGTTCCTCCGTAGGTTTATTTTTCTTTTGTACAATAAATTTTCT
>CAMHBE010000214.1 GCA_946183095.1 uncultured Clostridia bacterium
TAATATAGTATTATAACATATTTCCGTAAAAAATAAAAGCCTTTTTTGCCGGAATATTGAAAAATTTTTAAATTTTTGTAATGTATAGACAAGGAAACGTGAAATATGATACTTATCACGGGTGATGTTCACGGTGACATCACGAGGTTTTCGCACAAAAGGCTGCGTGAACTCAAAAAAGGAGATACTCTCATAGTCTGCGGGGATCTCGGACTTATATGGGACGGCTCCGACAGGGAGAAACGCGTTCTGAAGAAGCTCGGCAAGCGCAAGTATAACGTTCTGTTCGTTGAGGGCGCACACGAGAATTTCGACGAACTGGAGAAATACCCCACGGAGCAGTGGTGCGGCGGCATGACACGCTGTATAAGCGGCAATCTCCGTCAGCTCATACGGGGCGGAGTTTTCTCGATAGACGGCAGGAAGATATTTGCATTCGGCGGGGGTTCCGGCGAAGTGAACGGCGGTGCGTCCCCGTGCAGTGAAGCAACTGCATCTAGGTATGAGATACCGCCCGCCGGGGAGTTTGCCGATGCCGACAGCGCGCTCGCGGCAAACGGGAACGCGGTGGATTACATCGTTACCTACGAGCCGCCCGTGACGATGGCGGAGTTCCTCGACCAGAAAGTTTCCGCTACCGATACTGTCGGGGTATATCTTGACCGCAAGCGTGCGGAAGTGAAGTTCAGGGCATGGTTTTTCGGCAAGCATCATCTCAATAAAACGATACCGCCGAAATTTGTGGCGCTGTTTGACGCTGTGGTGAATGCGGAAACACTGAAATAATGAAAAAAGCCGCATGAGCGGTCATTTAAATGAAAGGACATAAGTAACATGGCAGAGATCAAATACGAAATAGTGAAGGAGCTCGGAGTGATATCCGAAACATCGAGAGGCTGGACGAAGGAACTGAACCTTGTCAGCTGGAACGACAATCCCCCGAAGTATGATATCCGCGACTGGTCGCCCGACCATTCGAGAATGGGCAAGGGCGTAGGGCTTACGGAAGACGAGATGACCAAGCTCGTTGAGTTGTTCAACGCCCGCGACGAAGAAGACACCTTTGAATAATGGTCACCTCTAAAAAAGCTCCCGACAGGGAGTTTTTTTATTCAGTAACAGGGAGTTTTTTTATTCAGTATAAGAGGAAAGCATAACTATAAGAGGAAAGCATAACTCTTGTTTATTTCAGCCCGGACCGCAGTAATTCCCACAACACAAAACCTGCGAGTCTCGTGAAGAGGTCAGCGGACGGTCATCTAGGAAGCGACTTTTTCCGGCTGCGCTATCTGTATAGGAGCGCGCCGCATATTGCCTCCTTGCAAGTCTGAACCGCATTATCGCGGCGTGTTACGTCGCCACGCCGTCGCGTGGCGCCCGCCGCGCAGGCGAAAAAATCTCTCCCTCTCAAGCGTCAGCGCCCTCTCTCACGCTCTCAAGCGTCAGCGCCCTCTCACTCCTCTTTCGGCTTCACGAAACCTTTGCGGAGGAGGGGGATGAAGATGCCGCCGAGGGCGTTGCCGAGCGACATCAGCACTATGTACAGCACAGACGTGAGGTCTATCATTCCGGCGGCGGAGAAGTAGAACATATTTGCTATGCAGTGCTCGAAGCCGCTAAGGATGAACACCATGACGGGGAGGAATACCACGAGCATCTGTGCTACGGGGTTCTTGAACGTTTTGTAGCCGTCTGCGGCTATGAACATCAGCATACCGCAGAAGAACGACAGTATCAGCAGGCTCGGGATGCTGTCCGCGAGTTTCGTCTGACAAAGCCCTGCCGCTTTTTCGGCTATCGCCGCGCCTGCACGGGTGAGGGTGATCAGCAGACCTGTGAGATATGCACCTATGAAGTTTCCCACCCATATCACGGCGAGATCGACGAGATACTTCGGCTTGTTCTCTACCGCGTAGCCGACCTTGCCGGTGAACAGCATCAGCCCGAAGGTCAGTATCACGAAGAGCCCCAGTCCGAACAGGAACGCGCCCATGTATCTGTTATCGCAGGACAGGTTCACTATACCGCCTATACCTATGGCAAATCCCGTCAGTATCGCTTTGAGCAGTATATCTATGTACCTTTTCATTTCTTTCTCTCCTTAACCGGTTTATTGCTAAAATAATACCACATTTTCCTTTTTTCGTCAACTTATATATTGCAATTATCTCTTTTTTGTGATATAATCACAATTGAAATTGCCCGAAAGGAAAAAATACTATGCAGGAATACATCACCGACTTCGACAAACTCTTGGCATCGCTCGACGCGAGACCCGTCAGCGCGGATGTTCCCGTTTCGGAACACGCAGGGGAAAGCACCCGACGCCTCTTTGACTACCTCAGAAGCATCTGCGGAAAAAAGTTCATCTCCGGTCAGCAGTACCTACAGCGCGGCGAGATCGAGGACGATGTATATTTCTCCGAGACCGGGAAACTCCCCGCGATACGGGGTTACGATCTCATGGACATGGATAAGAAAAAAGGCGACGATCAGGTAAACAGGGCAGTGCAGTGGGCAAGATCCACCGGCTGTATCATTACGATGTGCTGGCACTGGTACGCTCCCGACAACATGGACGATATGGAGAACTGCGACTGGTCGTTCTACTATAAAACTACTACTTACGACCACAAGACTTCCTTCGACCTGCTCAAAGCCGTCGAGTACGGTACTTCCGAGTACCGCTTCGCCGTGTCACGCATCGACAAGGCTGCCGAGGCACTCCGCGAGTTTGAAAAAGAAAACATCCCCGTCCTGTTCAGACCGCTTCATGAAGCAAACGGAGACTGGTTCTGGTGGGGCAGGCGGAAGGATATGCCCGAAAAGTCCGCCGACGCTTACAAGAAGCTGTGGTATATGATATTCGACCGTATCGAGAATTTCCATAAACTTACCAATATAATCTGGGTCTGGAACGGGCAGGATAAGGATATGCAGGTGCATCCGAACACCTTCGACATAGTGGGCGACGACATCTACAGCGAGAAGGACGATGACCATTCCTCGCAGAAAGCACGGTTCGAGCTGATGCGGGAAATGTCACACGGCAAGATGATAACGCTGTCGGAGTGCGGCTACATACCGTCGCCCGCCGAAATGCGGAAAGACGGCGTGAAGTGGCTGTGGTGGCTCCCGTGGTGGGGCAGTTTTGCCGTTCAGTATGACGAACACTGGCATCCGCAGTTCGATGCGGACGGAAAGCCGCTGAAGACCGAAAAGTATATGCGCGGCAGCTTCCTGAAAGACACGTTCGCCGACCCCGATGTAATAACGCTGTCGGATCTGCCTTTCTTCAAGGGGAATGACGCTTTGCCGGAGAAGTTCCGCGGGAGGTAAAACATGACGATAAAAAGATCCGCCGTTCTCCTTGCGGGGATGGCGGCGGCATTTTTTCTGTCGGGCTGCGGGAACAAGCCGCCCGAAAATACGATAATTGCGAACAACACCTTACCCGGCACGGCTGAGTCGCCGGCGGGTGAAACGCAGAGCAGCGCTCCCGAAAAATACCGGATAAGCTGCGCTGAGATAGCCTACAAGACTTTGCAGGCGGACGATATCGAAATACCGCAGACCATGGAGGTCACCGACGATACGATGCTGTCGGAGGTCATGGGGTATGATATGAGCATTGCGGAGGACTACAGCGTTTACACACAGCTGGTGAGCGCCGACCTGTTCGAGCTTGCGGTGATACGCGCCGACGACGGGAATATCGACGCAGTGAAGAAAATGCTCGCCGACCGCAGGGATTACCTCATAAATCAGGCGGCGTTCTACCCCGCGCAGGTGGAAGCCGCCGAAGCCACGATAGTCTCGGAACTGAACGGTTACTGCTTCCTGATATGCTCGGCGCAGTCCGAAGCGATAGAGAAGCACGTCCTGTATTATATCATGCTGAACTGACGGCTGAACGGTGTCCTAAATACGCTGACCAAACTTTATGACCGTGCGGCGCATCAGCTCGCAGTCCGCCTTGTAGTACGGCGTGGAACCGCGCATGAAGTCGTTCTCGTACAGTTCGCAGTTGAAATACACCTCGCTGTAATCCTCTGCAAAGTAGAAAGTGCACTGAACATACTTGTCCTTTGAGGCGTAGTAGTTCACGGGTTCGAGCGTGGTGAGCGCGTTCATGTC
>CAMHBE010000215.1 GCA_946183095.1 uncultured Clostridia bacterium
ACTGTAAAGGAGACACATTATGAGGAATTTATACAAAATTGTCAGTGCTGTTCTTGGAGTTGCTATGATAGCATTCGGAGTCATCTGCCTTATCTCTCCGGGATTGACATTCCTTACGATAGGCTGGATCGTCGGCTTATGTATGACTGCCGATGCCATTGCCAACATACTGACATGGAACGCAAGGCGCAAAGAAGGAGAAGCTGACGGGTTGACACTTGCGGGTGCAATAGTTTCGCTCTTATTCGGTATCGTACTTCTCACGAGCGATATATTACAGCTTTCCATCGACCTGTTCATTGCGTTTATGGCGGCTATCTGGGTACTTGTTATCGGTATCATCCGCCTTATAAAGTCTTCAAAACTGCATGAGTTAAACAAAGTATCGGATACTCAGGTAATTGCGAAAAATTGGTGGTTAGTTATGATAAGCGGGATACTGCTGGTACTGCTTGGCATATTAAGTCTTATGAATCCTGCTGTTACCATGTTCGCGCTCGGTACCGTGATAGGTGTAACTATCCTTTTCGCCGGTATCAACCTTATCGCGACTGCGTTTGCAGCCTGACCAGCGGGAGAGAACGGAGTTCCTGACTTTCTCCACGTCAGTTTCATAAGGGCTCCGCTAAAAACCTATTGTCGTTCAGGCGTGCCGACTTTATGTCGGCGCGAATGGGTGGCAAGAGGTTTTTAGAGGTGCCCATAAATACGTTGCCGCAGAATTATCAGACCATGACGGCAGACGATGAAGCAAAAGAGAGGTATTTCAAACCTGCTGTCCGGGGCGCAGCGGTTCAGACCATTATTTCATCGTCCTGAACTCCTTCAGCGGCAAGGTTTCACCATGAGGGGACGTGTTTTTTCTCCGAGGCGGTCATGATGAATGATAATTCGCGAACAGACATAAAAACAGGCTGTAAGCCGCTGTGATATGCGGTTTACAGCCTTGTTTCGTTATTGTCACCTATGGGCACCTCTAAAAACCTCTTGCCGCCCATTCTTATTTTTAATTGCCGAAGTAATGACCCTGACATACAATGACAGAGTAAATGTGCTTTCTTCGTCCGGATATACTCCCGGCTCACTTATGTTCATCGGCTCCAAGCACGCAGAGGTCTGTTCTTTCATAGCGGTTATGCCCACAGATGCTCTTCTTGTATTTCCAGCATTTTATCGCATCATTAAGCGTCATGCAGCTGTTGTCGGCAAAGAAATCACGGATATAGGCGTTGTATTCAAACTGACTGTCTATCTTTGTTTTAACTTTCTTTTTTTGTTCCGCTATCTCGCGGTATGCGTCTATAGCGTCACGATATGTCTTTCCCGCGTTTGCTTTCAGCCATTTCTGAAATGCGACATTAAACGAAAACGATCTGCCGATATGCTCCCTGAAAAATGCCCTGTGTTTTTCCGAACACACGATATCATGTTCGATCACACTTTCCGGAGTTATTTCCGCAGTTATAGCTTTTCTGCGTGCAGCGGCTGTTCCGGTGAC
This sequence comes from uncultured Clostridia bacterium, assembly GCA_946183095.1. GTDB lineage: Bacteria > Bacillota > Clostridia > Oscillospirales > Ruminococcaceae > Ruminiclostridium_E. Next base: position 1,499 of record CAMHBE010000215.1, read on the forward strand.
CTTACCGCTGTCAAGGAAAACGGCGATACGCTGTGTAAGCTCCTGCTTGCTTCCCGATACGGGCAGTCCGCTCTTCCTGCAAAATGCGACCAGCTCCTCTTTCAGCCAGTAGAAGGCGAGGAAAGTGCCGCTGTCGAGTTTTTGGTCAAGTTCGGGTCTTTCGTTCATTTTGTCAGTGCTCCATACTTTTCCGGCTGTCTGAATTTATCGCCCATAACATCACTTTCCCTGTGCTGCCGCAGCATATCAAGATCAAGTTCAGCCACATATATCCCCTCATCTCCCGGAGCTTCAAACACACACATATCGCGGACACCCGGCTCGTCCGGCAGCCACGGCACACCGTCAAACAATGTCGAGTGACCGTTGCAGTCCGGCATCCCTTCGGGGTAATTGCAGGTCGCGACTGCCGTCATATTTTCGTATGCACGGGTGCGAAGTGCCGCAAGCCGATTTATCTCCATAGGACAGGCGTTCGGCGCAAGTATCAGCTCCGCGCCTTTCAGCATCAGTATTCGTGCGCTTTCGGGAAACTCCCTGTCAAAGCATATCATTGCTCCGACCCTGACACTTCCCTTTTCTGTATCCAGCTGAGCAGCATGAAATTCCCCACCCGACGACAATACTTTTTCATCATCGAACGCGCAGATATGCACTTTTGAATAGTGCAGTATCTCCTCGCCTTTGCGGTCAAACAGGATAAACGAGTTGAGCGGCTTTGGCTCATGCTTTTCGAGAAATGTTACACCTATTGCAATTTCAAGCTTTTCTGCAAGCTCACGAAACCCTGCGATAAAATCACTTTCCTTGCCGATCGCAAGCAAGTTCAGTTCGGTTTCGTCCTGCGGCAGATAATACCCGTCGCTCCACATCTCCGGAAACAGCGCGATATCCGCACCCATTTTCTTTGCCTTTTCACAGGCGGTCTTGCCTGTATCGTATTGCTCCTGCAGCGTCTTTCCGGGCAGAAGCTGCAAAAACGCTATTTTCAGTTTCATGATATCAGTCCTCATCTTTTCCTGCTGTCCATTTTGACCCTCTGTCTGCCGTAATATCCACATTATACCATATCCCGCCTGCTTTTTCAATAGGAAGCAGCGAACAAAGTTTCGATCTGCTTTAAGGGCTCCTCTAAAAACCTATTGACTCAAAATAGGGCTCCTCTAAAAACCTATTGTCGTTCAGGCGTGCCGACATAAAGTCGGCAGATTGTACAAATTTTTCGCAGGCATACTGTCGTATGTCAAGGAAAATTTGTGCAATATGACGGCTTTAGGGCGGTGCGAATGGGCGGCAAGAGGTTTTTAGAGGTGCCCAATAGTTTTATGGTCGGCAAGATGATTTTAAAGGTGCTCTTATGTAAAATGACGGGTATAGGCTGAAAAAAACATTTATTTTACCGCTGGACATACCTTGACATTTTATGATATAATTAGATAATGGCTTTATTTCCTCATCGGGAATGTACTTTTCTGATATTTTCGTACCTGACGGCATTCTGCCGGAAACAATGACAAGGAGGAAACCAAATGACAAAAAGATCCTATAAGCTATCTGTACGGATACCGCTCGTCATTATCGCAGCGGTTACGGTCGTTGTATTCTTAATGTGCATACTGTTCTTCGTGTTCTCACGAAACACAGTCTCCGACCTGCTCAATGACCAGGTGGATAACATTGCCGCACAGAACACCCAGACCGTCAACTCATACCTTACCAGTATGCAGGTGTATTCCGAAGCCCTGCGCGACGACGTTCTGCGCAACCGCTCCCTCGGCAGGGAGGCTGCGGGTCCTATGCTGGAAAGCGCACTGAAAGATGTCGTTCGCTCCGGAAGGGTCTTCTCGGCATACTTCGCGTTTGAGCCGAACCAGTTCTTCCCCGACACTCCCGACGGACTTTCTTACTACGCATATTCCGACGGCGGCAGTATTGCCATGGACATACTCAACGACTATGCGGATTACGGCAGCGGCGATTATTACGCCACCACAAGATCGGTCATGAAAACACACGTTACCGAGCCTTACAGCTATGACCTCACGAACGGTAAGACGGTATGGCTGATAACTCTCAGCAATCCTATCATTGATGAGAACGGAAAGTTTCTCGGCGTTGCTAACTGCGATATCATAGCGGATTCGGTAGGTGCGCTCAGCTTCACATCAGGCCCTTATAACAACGCGTACAGTTCCATTCTTTCTTCCGAAGGATATTACATAGCGAACACAAAGGACAGCTCGCTGGTAGGTACAAAGATATCATCCGTACCTGCCGCAAAGAACGGCAGCACGGTCGTTGAGAACGTCCGCGACAGTGTTCTCGGCAAGGATGCTATCGTCTGCTATGAACCTATCGCTCTCGACGGCAGTGACCTTTCATGGACAAGCGTGTTCGTGGCAGCGAGCGACGAAGCGTTCGCGCAGATAAACTCTGTAACTGTCACGGTAATTATTATCGGTGTCATCGGCATTGCCGCACTTGCGGTCATCTGCATTCTGATACTCCGCAGCTCTCTTGCGCCGATATCTCCGCTTATGGAAATTGCCGAAAAGACCAACAGATTCGACTTCTCGGACAACGGAAACAATTATACGTTCCCACCCAATGA
>CAMHBE010000216.1 GCA_946183095.1 uncultured Clostridia bacterium
GAAGCAGAAATAGCTATACCTGCCGAAAAGTGCGATATACCGCTCCTTGCGCCTGTTTGTCCCGACGTTGTGGTTTATTATAATGAAGGGGAACTGTACAACGCCGATGAGATAATAACGCTCAAAAACAGAAAATATTATTTGTCCGAGTCTGCCGCGGCGATATTTACGGATTACACGGGTATTGAGATCATCATTTTTTTATTTGACATTCCGCTGCTTGTAATATTCAATGTTTTCTGTTTTATTATGGTCAGAGTGAGAAAAAGACGCTGAATATTTTGATGAAATACAAAAATCCGAAAAAAGTACTTGTTTTTTTGGAAATTATGTAGTATAATATAGAATGGTAAATTTTGAGGGCAAACCTCACAGATACAGGAGGAAATTCCAAAGTGGCAAGAAAAACATTGGCTGAAATGGAGCAGTCCGCTGCATCTACAAAAGCAAGAGAACGCATTGAGATGCTTTTCGACGAAGACAGCTTTGTCGAAACGGGCAGGTTCGTAAGCTCCGACGGCGGTACCGCAAGCGTGATAACCGGTTACGGCATGATAGACGGCGCTGTGGTGTACGCATTTTCACAGGATATTTCGGTAAAAAGCGGCGCGGTGAACAAGGCGGCTGCCGCAAAACTCGTAAAACTGTATGATATGGCAGTAAAGAACGGTTCTCCCGTTGTCGGCATCTACGACAGCAAGGGCGGCGATATCGCGGAAGGCGCGGATATGCTCAACGCCTATTCCTACATAGCGAACGCTGCCGCGAAACTCTCCGGCGTTGTTCCTCAGATCTCGCTCGTGGCGGGTATCTGCGCGGGTACGGCGGCAATGATCGCGGGAATGGCTGACTTCGTTGTAATGACCGAAAAGGCTGAGTTCTTCATGACTGCACCTTTCGTATCTACGGATGAAGACCTTAAAGGTGCGGGAACTGCCGTAAATGCAGCAAAGTCCGGTGTCGCGGCTATTACCGCAAAAGACGACAAGGCTGCCGCGGAAGAAGTTAAGAAACTACTGCGCATACTTCCGTCCAATAACCTTGAACTTTCCGGTAATGACTACTATGCCGAGAATGACTCGGATATCACAGCCGGCATGAAAGCCGGTGACGCTGTAAAGGCGATCGCCGACAAGAACAGCGTTATCGAGCTGTACAAGGACTTCGGCACAGCTTCCTATACCGCAATAGGCAGCATGAGCTGGAAAACGGTCGGTTTCGTTGCAACTGACAAGGCGGACGAAAAGCTCTCCGCCGCTGACTGCGCGAAGATAGCAAAGTTCGTTTCGTTCTGCGATGCATTCTCAATACCGGTGGTAACTCTGCTCAACAGCGCGGGTATCGGCGGCACACAGGCTGCGGAACTTGCAGGCTCGGTAAGAGATGCCGCAAAACTTGCGCAGGTATATGCAAGCGCCACCACCGCGAAGGTAACTCTGATAACCGATAAGGCTTACGGTTCCGCGTACTGCGCGATTGCGCCCGCAAGCGACATGGTGCTCGCTTACGACAGCAGCACGATAAGCGCTGCCGACCCGAAAGCTGCGGTGATATTCCTCAGGGGAGACGAGCTTGACGGCAAAAATGAGGCTGCACTCATCGAAGAATACAAGGACAACTGCGCGAACGCGTTCGCTCTTGCGGCAACAGGCAGCATAGACAGAGTCATCGACCCTGCCGACACACGCACGGCTCTGCTTTCCGCACTTGACGTGTTTGAGGGCAAGAGAGTCCATACTCCGCAGAGAAAACACATAAATTTTGTATATTGACAGGCGAAAGGAAGATAAAGACATGAAAAGATACAACATTACCGTAAACGGCAGCGCATACGATGTTACCGTTGAAGAACTCGACGCAAACGCAGAGGCTCCCGCAGCTCCCGCTCCGGCTGCCGCACCGAAAGCTAAGCCCGCAGCTCCGAAGGCTGCTCCCGCAGGCGCACAGGGCGGTACAAAGGTAGAAGCCCCCATGCCCGGCACAGTCGTTGACGTTAAGGTAAAGGTCGGCGATAAGGTTAAGAACGGCGACGACATTGCAATAGTTGAAGCAATGAAGATGGAGAACGCCATTCCCGCTCCCTGCGACGGGACTATAGCTTCCGTAAACGTTTCTAAGGGCGATTCCGTCAACACAGGTACGGTGATCGCGACCATAAACGCTTAAAGAAAGGACTTGTTGGAAATGGCTAAAGTAAAAGTAACCGAAACGGTCCTTCGTGACGCTCACCAGTCTCTTATCGCCACCCGTATGTCCACCGCGGAGATGCTCCCGATCCTTTCCGAAATGGACAAGTGCGGTTTCTACTCCGTGGAATGCTGGGGCGGTGCGACATTCGATGCCTGCCTGCGCTTCCTCAACGAAGACCCGTGGGAGAGACTGCGCATACTGCGCCGTGAGATGCCCAATACAAAGCTCCAGATGCTGTTCAGAGGACAGAATATGCTGGGCTACCGTCACTATGCCGACGATGTTCTTGAATATTTCGTGCAGAAGTCCGTTGCAAACGGCATCGACATTATCCGTATATTCGACGCGCTGAACGATGTCCGCAACCTTCAGACCGCTGTAAAAGCCGCAAAGAAGGAGGGCGCTCACGCACAGATTGCGATATCTTACACCCTCGGTGAGATTTTCACCACCGAATACTATGTAAATTACGCAAAACAGATCGAGGAATGCGGCGCTGATTCCATCTGTATCAAGGACATGGCTGCACTGCTCACGCCTTACCGCACAGAAGAGCTCGTGAAGGCGCTCAAAGCCAATGTGAAGATACCGATACAGCTCCATACGCACTACACATCAGGTCTTGCGTCCATGTGCCTCCTGAAAGGCATCGAAGCCGGAGTTGACGCGATAGATACCGCCATGTCACCTATGGCGAACGGTACATCACACGCTCCGACGGAATCCATGGTCGCTGCATTGCAGGGAACACCCTACGATACCGGACTTGATTTGAAGCAGCTGACTGCCATGCGTCCGTTCTTCATGGATCTTCGCAAGAAGTATCTTGACAGCGGTCTGCTCGACCCGAAGATGCTCGCCGTCGATGCGAACGCCCTTATCTATCAGGTTCCCGGCGGTATGCTCTCGAACCTGCTGTCACAGCTCAAACAGGCGGGCAAGTCCGACAAGTTCGACGATGTATTGCAGGAAGTTCCGCGTGTCAGAAAAGATGCGGGTTATCCGCCGCTCGTAACGCCTACCTCACAGATCGTCGGCACACAGGCTGTGTTCAACGTTATCATGGGCGAGCGCTACAAGACGGTGACCAAGGAATTCAAGGGCCTTGTAAAGGGCGAATACGGCAAGACTCCGGCAGCCATAGACCCTGCGTTCCGCAAGAAGATACTCGGTGACGAGAAACCGATAGACTGCCGTCCCGCAGACCTTATCGAGCCGGAGCTCGATAAGCTCAAAGCCGAGGCTGCAAAGTGGGCTCAGCAGGACGAGGACGTTCTCAGCTACGCTATGTTCGGTCAGGTCGCGGAGAAGTTCTTCGAGAAACGCCGTGACAAACAGAACGGTATCGACGCTGTTCACGCTGACAAAGCAAATAAGGTTATGCCTGTATAAATAAAGTCTCCCGGAATATTATTTTCGGGAGACTTTTTAGATAAATTGAACGGGATATGATCATCATTTCGGTGGAGCGTCAGGCTGCCGCAAGTCCGGAAGGACAGCGCGAATGCGCCGCTGCATCTGCTTTATTGACACGCTTAGCCGATACATTCTTATGTATCGGTAATTTTTACTTCAGCACCTCTTCTTTTATCTTGAAGTGTTCGGGCATCCCGTTGCGCATACGAAGTACATTCTCGCCCTGAATGAGAGGGAGAAAATAGTGTAATGCCTGTTCGTTGACATTCGTACCGTCGGGGGTTATCCACTCTTTCGGGAAGAACTTCTCCTTGTTTGCAGTCTCGGACGCGGGAACGCTCACAATGTCGATGATGTAGGGAACGTCACTGATGCGCTTGAATACCATAGTTTTACCGGTCTCGCCGGCAAGCGCCGCACGGACACCCGCCGCGCCTATGGCAAACGCCTCGTCTATATCGGTCTTGGAGCAGATGTGTGAGGAACAGCGCTGCATTAC
>CAMHBE010000217.1 GCA_946183095.1 uncultured Clostridia bacterium
AGTTCAGCGTGCTTTCTTCCTTCGAACCGGTCAGAAGCATCATCTTGTAGCAGTTCTCCCGCTTCGCTATGTCTCTTGCATAGTCGAGACAGGCGGTGGCATAGCCCTTTTTGCGATGATCCTTGTCGGTCACTACATTCTCGATGAACGCGTAAGGCTGCTGTCCGTGGGTTAGATTAGGTATGATAACGCATACGCATGAAGAAACGATCTTTCCGTCAATATCAGCGACTATGATGTGATGATCTTTGTCTGCAAGGATATGATTCCAGAGTGCAGTCACCCTCTCGTCTTTTTCCGGGAAAGGATTTCCGTGAAGCTGCATATAAAGTGTGAAAAGTCCGTCAAAGTCTGCGTTTGTGATCTCGCGTATCATTGTATCTCACCCTTTACCGTCTGCGTGTAGAACTGGCTCATTCCGGCGCCGCGCTCGTCGTTCGGTCTGCGGAAAAATCCGAATTTCTCGTAAAACGGTTCCTTGTCCTTTGCGGAGAGCAGGGAAACCATTGTGGTCTCGCCTTCTTCGATGTAGCTCGTATGCACAAAGTCCATGAGCTGCGAGATCATCTGTTTTCCTATACCTTGCCGCTGATAGTCGGGATGCACTATCACGTCAACGACCAGCAGGTGATAACCCCCGTCGCCGACCGCGCGTGCCATTGAAACAGCCTTGCCGGTCTCGCTGTCTCTGCCTACCGTTATAAATATGGATTTCGGGATGCTTGTGATGAACTGCCGTTCGGAGACCTGATACCAGTCCACGAGGCTGCGCAGGTGGTTGTATTCTTCCAGCGAAATTGTCTTGTCAAAAGTTATCATAATCTTTCACGCACATATTTTACCTGTGCAAGAACGCTTTCCGGCGCCGGTCCGCCGTAAGATGTCCTGCATTTTACACAGTTATCGAGGTTTATAGCTTCGTAAACACCGTTGTCGAAAAGGTCGGTCTTTGCTTTGTAACATTCGAGCGGGAGCTCTTCGAGTGTCGTGTTCTTTTCGATGCACTCCGCGACCAGTCCGCCCGTTATCTTGTAAGCGTCACGGAAAGGCATCCCTTTCTTGACAAGATAATCCGCGCAGTCTGTAGCGTTGATGAAACCGCGGGCTGCGGCATTGCGCATATTCTGTTTGTTCACGGTCATAGTTTCGAGCATGGGCGTGAACGTCGATATGCAGAGTTTCACATTGTCTATCGCGTCGAATATCGCTTCCTTGTCCTCCTGCATATCCTTGTTGTATGCAAGCGGCAGACCTTTCATCATTGCAAGAAGAGTGATGTTGTCGCCGAAAACTCTTGCAGCCTTGCCGCGGACGAGTTCAGCAACATCGGGGTTCTTCTTCTGCGGCATGATGCTCGAACCGGTGGCGAATGCGTCGTCAAGCTCAATGAATTTGAATTCCCAGCTGCACCAGAGGATAATTTCCTCGGAAAAACGTGAGAGGTGCATCATTATCGTGGAGATCGCACTTGCAAGCTCGATGCAGAAATCACGGTCGGAAACACCGTCAAGCGAGTTCGCCATAGGCTCCGAGAAGCCGAGCAGTTCTGCGGTCAGCATACGGTCTATGGGGTAAGTCGTTCCCGCCAGCGCTCCGCTGCCGAGAGGGCAGACGTTCATACGTTTGTTCGTATCGTCGAGCCGTCCGATATCCCGCAGGAACATCTGTGCATAAGCCATCAGATGATGTCCGAAAGTGATAGGCTGTGCTCTCTGCAGATGTGTATAACCCGGCATTATTGTGTCGGAGTGCTTTTCTGCCGTGTCACACAGTACGGTTATCAGCTTTTTCAGCAGATTTTTTATTTGTTCGATCTCTGTGCGCAGATAAAGTCTTATATCCACTGCCACCTGATCGTTTCTTGAACGTGAAGTATGCAGTCTCTTGCCCACATCGCCGAGACGTTTCGTAAGTTCGGCTTCTATGAACATATGTATATCTTCCGCGTTCATATCGAGGTCAAGTCTGCCTATCTCGATATCCGCGAGTATCGACTGCAGACCCTTTATAATTGCGGCGCTGTCCTCTTTCGAGATGATGCCCGCTTCGCCCAGCATAGTTGCATGCGCTATGCTTCCGGCGATATCATTTCTGTACATACGTCCGTCAAACGAGATCGACGAGTTGAAGGCGTTCACACCGCTGTCTGTCTCCTTTGAGAACCGTCCTGCCCACATTTTGTCCATGTTTTGTTCATCCTTTTTGATACGTAAATTTGCCTTTTAAAAGAAATGTCGATATATGCGGCTGTTACACCGCATATATCGCAATGTACATATATATTCTGTTTAAGAACGATCACTTGTTGTTCCTGTTTTCGTCGAGCAGTGCCTTTACCTTTATCGGCAGACCGAAGAGGTTGATGAAGCCCGCGCTGTCCTTCTGGTCGTAAACATCGTCCTCTCCGAAGGAAGCGAAATCCTCGCTGTAGAGGGTGTAGGGTGATGTAACGCCTGCGTTGATAATATTGCCCTTGTAGAGCTTGAGCTTCACTTCGCCTGTGCAGGTCTCCTGCGTCTTGTCAACGAAAGCGTCCATAGCTTCTCTTAAAGGTGTGTACCACTGTCCGTTGTAAACGAGGTCTGCGTACTTCTGAGCAAGACCTGCCTTGTAGTGCTGAGTCTCCTTGTCAAGACAGATAGTCTCGAGAACTTCGTGAGCATGGTAAAGGATCGTGCCGCCGGGAGTTTCATACACACCTCTGGATTTCATGCCGACAAGTCTGTTCTCTACAACGTCGTAAATACCGATACCGTTCTCGCCGCCGAGCTTGTTGAGCTTCTTGATGAGGGAAACGCCGTCCATTTTCTGACCGTCGAGTGCTACCGGGATTCCCTTTTCAAAGGATATAGTTACATAAGTCGGCTTGTCCGGAGCCTGTTCGGGAGAAACGCCGAGTTCGAGGAAACCGGGCTTGTTGTACTGGGGTTCGTTAGCGGGATCTTCGAGGTCGAGACCCTCGTGGGAGAGATGCCAGAGGTTCATATCCTTGGAGTAGTTCGTCTCTCTGGTGATCTTTATCGGAACGTTGTGAGCCTCTGCATAGTCTATCTCCTGATCTCTCGACTTGATATCCCATATTCTCCACGGAGCTATGATCTTCAGATTGGGAGCGAGAGCCTTGATAGTGAGCTCGAAGCGCACCTGATCGTTGCCCTTGCCGGTGCAGCCGTGGCAGATAGCGTCCGCGCCTTCTTTTTTAGCGATCTCCACAAGTCTCTTTGCGATAGGAGGACGAGCGAAGGAAGTTCCGAGCAGATAGCCTTCGTATCTTGCACCCGCTTTGAGGGTCGGGAAGATGAAGTCATTGACGAACTCGTCCTGTATATCTTCTATGTAGAGCTTCGATGCGCCGGTCTTCTTGGCACGTTCTTCAAGACCCACGATCTCGGAATCCTGACCTACATTTCCTGCGACGCATATAACTTCGCATCCGGGGTAGTTTTCATGCAGCCACGGGATGATTATGGAGGTGTCAAGACCGCCGGAATACGCGAGAACTATTTTTTTGATTTCGTTAGCCATTTTAAGGTACTCCTTTTAAATAAATTTATACATTATATTATACACGAAATAACGGTTTTGTCAAGTGTTTTTATACGTCTGTATGCATAATATGCTGTATATTTTGTATAAATCCCGAATACTTTATTATAAAAACAAAATATTCCGGATGTTACCGATCATTCCTATTTAATTATATAGAAAATGTGAAGAGGAAAGAGAACGTAAAACGTTATAATGAAATTAGCTGTGTGATTTTTGCATAAATTTACCTGTACATATAGTGCAAAATAAATGAACTTTCCGAAAAACGGAAATTTTTGTTCATATCTTATTGACAAAACGAATGTTCGCGTATATAATATTCTTATGAACAGGGCGGCGAGGCGCTGTTCATGCTTTGTCGTAAAATGTAACGGAAAGGGAAGAACCAATGCTTTTAGGGGAAAAACTTGAAATACTTATCGGCAGAAAGAATATGAGCAAGACGGAATTTGCCGAAAGTGTGGGTATTACATACCGCGGTCTTGCAAATTATCTTAACGGTTCAAGAAAGCCTAAAAAAGAGGTGCTTGAAAAAATATGCACCGAGCTCCAT
>CAMHBE010000218.1 GCA_946183095.1 uncultured Clostridia bacterium
ACATACAGCGAGATAGGAAGCAGTATTGACAATTACATTAAGGAACGTGAGACAGGACTTGCTTCCTGTGTCGTAAGTGTGTTTGACAGCAACGGCGTGATATATGACGGCTATTACGGCTATGCTGATATCGAGAACGGCTTGAAAGCCGATGAAGAAACAGTCTATGAATGGGGAAGCTGCTCAAAGCTGCTCGTCTGGGCTTCGGTAATGCAGCAGTATGAACGCGGCAATATCGACCTTAACGCAGATATTCGCGACTATCTGCCGGAGGGGTTCCTGACGAAGCTGCAATATCCGGAAGAAAAGATAACGATGATAAACCTTATGAGCCACAACGCGGGCTTTCAGGAGAGCTTTTATGAAAATCAGCAGGCGGCTCCCGATGATGTATATGATACGCTTGAGGATGCGGTGAGAGCCTGTGAGTGTTATCAGGCTTATCACCCCGGCGAATACACAGCGTATTCCAACTGGGGAACGGCTCTCGCGGCGTATGTCGTTGAATGTACCAGCGGCAAGGATTATGTCACATACGTTCACGAAAATATATTCGAGCCTCTCGGAATGGCGCACACTTCTATTGATCCGAAGCTGCGCGACAACGAGTGGGTGGCGGCAAAGCGCAGCAAGCTGAAATGCTACTCTCGCTATGACGAGCCGCAGTACAACGAGGACTACGGCGAATGCAGATACGCTGTCCAGCTTTTCCCGGCGGGTGCTGCGGTCGGAACTCCCGGAGATTTCTCGAAATTCGGTCAGGCGTTTGTTGCTGCCGACTGTCCGCTTTTTGAAAATGCAAGCACAAGAGAGCTTATGTTCACGCCCACATCGTACTACGGAAACTCCGATATTGCGAAGAACTGCCACGGCTTATGGACAAGTGAAAATAAGGTGCAGACGATAGGTCATGGCGGCAACACCGGCGGCTGTTCGTCAAACTTTGCGATATATCCCGAAACAGGACTTGGCGTTGTTGTAATGACGAATGAACCGGGCGAGAACGCGTTCAACTCCGGCATACCCGGACTGCTGTTCGGGTATATGACCGACAGACCCGAGTTTAATGTGACCGTTGCAAGCTCAAACGATATAAGCGGCGTGTTCACCGCACAGCGCACCATAAAAAACGGCGCGGCTATGGCATCACAGTATATGGGGCAGCTCTACCCATGGGAAAGCAACGGCGACGGTACATATTCAATGCGTATGTTCGGACTGGATATGGGCGGTGACGCGGCACCGGTACTGCGGCACCTCTCCGATAATATGTTCGTAATGGGATCGGGCGGTATGAGCCAGTTCATGTACGGCACCAAAACCGCTGACGGCTATAAGCTGGAAATGATGTCAATGGATCTCATCAACCGCAGTTATAACGGCTATGCGTTCCTTGTGAACTGGGGATTTGTACTGTTTGGAGTCTGCTGTATCGCAGTGCTGTTTTTAAAGCTCATTGTGTTCATCGTCAAAAAGATCCGCAGATCGGATAGTAAATATACATTCGCAGATAAGCAGATACTTGTGCAGCAACTTATTTACGCAGTATCGGGAATAATCTTCTTTCTTCTGATATGCGCTGTCGGTGCAATAAACTACGGATTTACCGCTTTCTCCGGAATACTTGCGGCGATAATTGCGGTCATTTCTCTTGCAAACGGCAGTGTTCTGTGCTATAATACCATAAAGAGTGATGTAAAAACAGGAACAAAAGCTAAGCAGTTTATATGGGCGGCGCTCGGTATCGCTTATGCAGTATTCATTGTTATGATGCAGCTTTACTGCTTCTGGAAATTATAAGGAAGTGATAAAATGCCGAATATTCTTATAGCCGACGACGAGAAGGAGATAGTGAGGCTTCTGCGGATATATCTTGAAACGGACGGAGTCAATGTATTTGAAGCAAACGACGGAGCGCAGGCACTCGAAATACTCGAAAAGAACAACATTGACCTTGCGCTCGTTGATATTATGATGCCGAAAATTGACGGCTATCAGGTCATCAAAAAAATACGCGCCCGTGAGAAATACATACCGGTAATGGTGCTCTCCGCAAGGGTAACACTTTCTGACAGAGTTCTCGGCATTGACCTCGGAGCGGACGACTACATCACAAAGCCCTTCGAGCCGCTGGAGGTTGCAGCCAAAGTCAGAGCGCAGCTTCGCCGCCTGAACACATCGTCGGTTCAGACGGCGGAGAAAAGAGTTATTGAGGTCGGGAATATCGTTCTCGACCTTGATGAATGTACTGCGGCGGTCGGCGGCAATATCGTCGAGCTCACAAAGGCGGAGTTCAAGGTGCTGGAGTTGCTTATGTCCCAGCCGAAGCGCGTTTTCACAAAAGAGCAGATATACGAGAGCGTGGTACGATGACGGCGCTGTCGATGACAACACTATCCGCGTTATCATAAGCCGCCTGCGTGACAAGGTCGGCGCGGAGCACATTAAAACTATCAGAGGATTGGGGTACAGGTTTGAATAATAAGAGCGGAATGATAAAACTTCGCAGAAAGATCGTTGTATGGTTTCTGGTCATAACATTTGCTGCGGGTATTCTGAACGCAGTGGTCGACGGCGTTTTCGATATATTTATGCAGTCTTTTGAACCCGATGAAGCACACATATTGATCTCCGCCGCGGTCGTCCTGCTCATAAGTATTGTTATATTCGTGATGAGCGGTGTGGTATTTTATCTTATAGTCAAAAAGGCTGTTCAAGAGGAAAGCGAGCGTCAGGTGCGTGAGAAAGACCTTATATACGCCGCTGTCGCACATGATCTCAAAACACCGATGACCTCGGTACAGGGATTTGCAAAAGCACTCTCCGATGGCAAAATACTGCCCGAAGATCAGCAGGAGACATTCGACCTGATATACCGCAAATCAAACAGCATGAACGAAATGGTGAATACGCTGTTTGAGTACGCAAAGCTCGGCACGGATAAATACAAGCCGGTAATGTCGCAGGTGAATATCTGTTCGCTCGTCAGAGATGTTGTCGCAGAGAATTACTGTGACTTTGAGGAACACGGCATCGAGCCGGAGATAGACATTCCCGATGATGAGATAGTCGTGCAGGGCGATAAGAACGATCTGAAACGCGCCGTTACAAATCTCGCCGTCAATGTGTATAAGCACAATCCCGACGTAATAACTGCAAAAATATCCGTATATGAAGAAAACGGGAAAGCTGTTATCAGAATAGCTGACAGCGGCTCGGAAATACCTACGGAAATGGACATCTTCGAGCCGTTTGTGACCGAAAACGCCTCCCGCACGCCGGGGCAAGGCACGGGTCTCGGACTTGCGGTAACAAAGCGTATAATCGAGCGCTTCGGCGGGAGGATATACACTGCTCCGTGCAGTGACGGATTTACGAAAGCATTTGTTATAGAATTACGAGAGATTTAAACTTTAGGTTATATATCAGGACACGTATGATCTGTCATATCAATTAAACAGCCGTCTGCCCCGTAAGGAACAAGCGGCTGTTGACTTCAATGATGCTAATTGGTATCGTTCAGAATTTCAATCATAAATAATGCTCCGAGACTGAAGCCTCTCTCAAAATCCTGTAAACCTTCACAAGCTGATGTGACATGTATCGCGTCTGCGTAACTTTCGAGAAGTTCTTTGCAGTCTGGATACTTTTTGAGAAGTGTTTCCTCAAACTGCCCGACCTCCTCTTTTGCTTTGACGTAGCGCTCCGTGGTAGGCGTAGGCTGGGAACAAGGGCTGATCTCGCCGTAATAGAGTTTTTCCAGTATAGATTTCATTGCGTTTTCCTCCTATCAAATCTTGATTAGCAGGGGGATTTGACATTTGGCTTAACAACGGCATTTGTGCCGCATTTTTCCTTAAATGTTATTTCGGCAATGAATGGTACCACTCGTTCATCAGATTGATCATCGGCGTGAAATCGCTGTTACCCTGTATGCTGCTGTCAACACTGTTGCCAATTGCAATGAAGCGGATGTTATGCTCGGAAAAGAAAATATCAGTATAGAGTCCGACGGTGAGATAGTCACGCCCGAAACGGCGCAGGTCTTTGACAATGACCGCCGATATGTTTCCTTTCTCGCACTCTGCTATCA
>CAMHBE010000219.1 GCA_946183095.1 uncultured Clostridia bacterium
CAAAGGGCGTTCAGACTTTCGGCATGGTGAACGTTGAGATCATTATGGATCGCGAGACCGGTGCAAATTACGTTGTTGCACAGACACTGAACGGTTCGTCGGTATCCATAACTCCCCGCCTTGACGATGTGGGCAACCCCATGATCGACGAGATCGAGGAAGAAGATGATGAGGAAGATGACCAAAGCGGCGACGATGACGACCCGGAAGACGATGAGGATGATGAGGATGACGGGGACGAAGGTGATGTTATCGTGATCGGCGGCGAAGATCAGATAGCAGTTCCCGGAAAAGACGGCACCGTGTTCTTTACTTTCGACTGACATCAGACCACCTCTCAACAGCCCGCTGTCTCATAAGGCGGCGGGTATATGTTTACAGATTAAGGAAAACGTTTACGCAAAAGGAGTATTACCATGAAGAAAAAAGCTATGGCAGGAGGTATCGCGGCGGTCATGCTGCTTGCAGGCTGCGGCAACGGCGGGGAAACTGCCGGCACTACCGCGGCACCCGCAGACACTTCGGCCGCACCCGCACAGACAGAAGCTCCCGCACCGGAGAAGCCCGCATACGACATCTCCGACGAATACGAATGGGGAAATGTCGAGATAGTGGGCGGCGGCTATACTGTCGGGCTCTACTACAACAAGGCTGAACAGGGCTTGCTGTACGCAAGGACGGATATCGGCGGATTTTACCGCATGGATAAGGAGACACAGCGCTGGAAGCCCCTCACCGACCGATTCGACAACAATGACTACACCTACTACGGTATAGACGGCTGCGCGGTAGATGAAAAGTCGCCGAACAAGGTGTATATCCTCGCGGGTATGTACCGCAACATGAGCGCGGCGGTGCTGTGCTCGGAGGACTACGGCGACACATGGAGCATCACCCCGCTGACGTTTTCCTGCGGCGGCAATGAACCCAACCGTCAGTGCGACCGCCTGATGCTCGACCCGAACGACAGTTCCACACTGTACCTCGGTTCGCGGTATGACGGGCTGTGGGTGAGCCATGACAGCGGCGCGAGCTTCACAAAGGTGGAGAGTTTCCCCACACTCGGACAGAAGTACGCCGAGGACGGCTACACGTTCGGCATTACCGCGATAGCGTTCGACCCTGCATCTTCCGCAGACGGCGAACCCTGCAAGACCATATACGTCGGAACGGGTGACAAGCTCGTTTATGTATCCCATGACGCGGGCGAGACATGGGAAGAACTCGATGGCTGCCCGAAGTCCTACCTCCCCTGCCACATCTATGTACAGGGTGAAACGGTTTATTTTGTGATGAACGCAAAGGCGGGACCCTATCAGATGACGCAGGGCGCGATAAAGAAGTACACTCCCGCGAACGGTGAGTGGGTAGATATAACACCCGAAGGCGGCGGACCCGGCTGGGGCGACCTTGAAATCGACCCGGCTGATCCCGACAGGCTGTATCTCAGCACAATGGGCAAGTGGGGCGCTGAGGAGAACGACTGCATCTACCGCTCGACGGACGCCGGCGCGACGTGGGAACCCATATTCACCGGCGACGGCAATGACCGCCTGTTCAAGGTGGACTATTCCGGTGCTCCGTGGCTGGACTGGGGCGGAGATCACGCGAAGCTCGGCTGGATGATGGGAGATCTGGAGATCGACCCGTTCAACAGTGACGAGATGATATACGGAACAGGAGCTACGATATACCGTTCGACGAATCTTACGAAATGGGGCAGCGAGACTGTGAACTTCGAGGTGCGCTGTGCGGGACTTGAAGAAACTGCGGTAATGACGCTGCGCGCTGCAAATTCAGACAGTATAAGGCTGTATTCCGGAATGGGAGACATCGACGGTTTCACGCATCTTGATGTTGACAATGTGCCCGACCACCTCAACGGTAACGGCAGCATGACCGCAACAAGAAGTATAGCCTGTGCGTACAACGCCCCCGAGATAGCCGCAAGAGCAGGTGACGGAAATCTGCCGATAGCGGTAACGCAGGACGGCGGCGAGACATGGCGCGGTGTCAGCAAGCCCAAAGGTGTCGGCGGTGACTGCGGCACTGTAGAGGTGAACTGCGACGGCAGCATCATCTACTGGACGAACAAGTCTGCCGCGGCGATATACAAGTCGGCAGACTACGGCAAAACGTGGGAGAAGGTGGAGAAAGCCTTTGCGAACGCGAAACTTGCCGCAGACTGCTTCGATCCCGATGTGCTGTATGTTTATACGTCGGGTGCGCTGTATGTAACACAGGACGGCTGCAAAACGTTCAAGATGAGCAGTCAGTTCGTCCCCGACGGCTGCACTCCCACAGCAAGCCCCGAAAAAACAGGTGACTTGTGGCTCTCAACAGCAATGGGCGGCGTGTATTTCATCCCCGATTACGGTCAGGGAACAGCAGTGCGCAAAAACATCCAGAGCGCAAAAGCATTCGCCATAGGTGCGGCAAAAGACGAGAATAGCCCCATGACCCTCTACGCGATAGGTCAGAATGAGGACGTTTACGGAATATGGCGCTCCACCGACAGCGGCGACACATGGCAGAAGATAAATGATGATATGCACCAGTTCGGCGCTATCGGCGAGTCAATGGCAGCCGATCTCCGCACTTTCGGTCAGGTATATTTCGGCAGCAACGGCAGAGGTATTCTGAGAGGAAGAGTGAGAGAGTGAGATCAGGCGAGAGAGGGCGATAGAGGGCGCTGACGCTTGAGATTTTTTCGCCTACGCGGCGGGCGCCACGCGACGGCGTGGCAACGCTGCACGCCGCGATAATGTTGTTGAAACTTGCAAGAAAGCAATATGCGGCGCCCTCCACATAAGATAGCACAGCAACGCAGAAAGATGCTTCCTACATCACCGTGTTCAGACTCTGCACGAGACTCGAAGATGGTTTTATATGAGAAAAAAGACCCGTAAGTTAAGCGGGTCTTTTATCGTGACGGTATATTTGCAGAAAAAAGGGGGAAAATATGCAGAAGAAAGGAAGTTGATATCATGCAGCTCGAAGGTTCCAGAACACTGGAAAATCTGAAAACAGCAGTCGCCGGGGAAGCACAGGCGCGTCTCAAATACAATATGTACGGCGATATCGCAAGGAAAGAGGGATTTCGTGAAGTCGGAGACATATTCGACATGACCGCTGACAACGAACGCGCTCATGCCGAACTGTGGCTCTCGCTCATAAGTGAGGGGGTTCCCGCAAATACCGTGAAGGCGCTGGAAAACGCTGCCGGCGGTGAGCACCACGAATGGACGGAGATGTATGCAGATTTTGCACAGGTCGCAAGAGACGAGGGCTTCGACAACATCGCACAGCTGTTCGATATGGTAGGACAGATAGAGCAGCGCCACGAGGACAGATACCGCACTCTGATAGAGCAGATAAACAACGGAAAGGCGTTCACCGATGACGGGGAGATCGTGTGGATCTGCCGCAACTGCGGACATCTGCACCACGGAAAGACTGCGCCGGAATTTTGCCCTGTCTGCAAGAAACCGCAGGAATATTTCGCGCGTCAGAACTTATCGGCGTAGGCTATATCCCGAAAAGTTGTCTTATCAGGTCATACAGCGCGAACCTGTATTCCACCTCACCGCGCTCCGCTTTTATGCTGTCGGCTGTCATACGGTCGGCAGCTTTTCGCGTTTCGTAGAATGACCTCGTGGGAACTTTGCTTGCGGGAACCGATGCCGCCTTGATGCAGACATCCGGGAACAGCACACACCACCAGTTCTTCCCCTCACCCTCGCCTATGACGACCCGCAGAGCGTCGTAATTCCCCGCGGGCAGCGTAACGTCCCCGTAAACACGCGTCGGAAACTCCGTATTCTCAACGGTACATTTCACGGTATATGCCGAACCGCGCGACCGCAGGAACTCCTCCGAAAGATACTCGATATAAGGAAGGTTACGCTCGGCGAGCGCCATTGCATCCTCTTTTGAAGCTGCCGCGGTGAATATCGCGCCGAGGTCGCTTATCATGTAGTCACGCAGTTCGTATTTCAGCTGCTGGTCTTCGGGCGAATCCGAATTTGCAAGTATGTGCAGTCTGAATGTGCTGTCGTAGAGCCTGTCGGTCTCTTTTG
>CAMHBE010000220.1 GCA_946183095.1 uncultured Clostridia bacterium
ATCTCGTTCACCTTTGCGTCCATGACATATTTCAGGCGATTAACAACATAGCCGTAAGCTCCCGAAAGCTCGGGATTTTTTATTATCGCACCCGCAAATTCGATGAAACGGCGCTTGTCTTTCAGCTGCAAATAGTTTATCGCGTATGTGATGCTCTCGTAGAAATTCTGTGATATTATGACATTACCTTCATCATCGGTCGTGGAACCGCTAAGGAGGGTGTTTATATCATTGTCGGAAAGCTCATCTATCGCAAACGCGGATGCCATCATCTCGGCATCGGGCATTCCCTCGGCGTTGCGGTCGATAGAGGGAGAGACTTTTCTGGAAAGGACACCGTTGCTGAGCGTCTTGTCAGCTTTCCACTTTATCTCGTCATATTCCCTCGGTATTGATACACTGCGGTTTATGAAGAAGTTTTCGAGCATCTTCCTTGAAATGTTGTCGAACCTTATCTTCACAAACGGACAGGCAAGAGCTACTATCTTGTTTTCATCGACCTCGCCGGGTTCACCGTATATAACACTGTTGAGCGGCTCGATGATGATACAGTTGAAATCGGTATTGTTCGCAAGACAAGCCGCAGCGTTGATATGTCCGTCGAGCAGTGCGGAGAACATCCCCGAAAGATGGTATGCAATACCGCCTATCTTCCTGCCGCCGACGAGTTTTTCCGCGGCAGCCCCCACAGCGGATTCGGTATATCCCGAAAAAGACTGGGTAGGAACGATAAACGGCGGAGAATAGCACTTCCCTTCCCCGATGACCGGATTGAACGGCGCGGAACCGAATATTTCGTGCCTTACGGTGAATGCCTCCCAGAAGAAGTTTCCGGCACCGTCTGTGGGATATACCTTCGCGACATGAATGACATAAAGTCCGTTAGCAAGCAGTTCGAGTACCGGCAATATCGCTTTGGTGAGCGGAGCCGCACCGCTGAAATAATTTTCGTTCGACTTCGGGAGCCTGGTACCGATCGCCGATTTGCATTTATCTATAGACGATGTCTGCCATATCACTCGGTTGGACTCATAGTTTTTTTCCCTGTACTGTATGTTTATAAGGCTCTCGCTGCCGGCATACAGTGTCTTTCTTGTTGTACCGCTCTTAACGGATGTATCACAAATACCGATAATTCCGTCGCTGTCGGTAACGCTTGCAAGCAGGAACTCTCCGGCAGGACCCTTCATGGATTCGATAACAACATTGCTTTTCATCTCTTAC
The DNA here is from genome assembly GCA_946183095.1 of uncultured Clostridia bacterium. Classification (GTDB taxonomy): domain Bacteria; phylum Bacillota; class Clostridia; order Oscillospirales; family Ruminococcaceae; genus Ruminiclostridium_E. The sequence goes on from CAMHBE010000220.1 coordinate 1,225, forward strand.
GATCCTTTCACACATCCATTTTACGCCAGTCAGTCCTGCTCAACGCGGGATGCCACAAATTCAACAAGATCAGTTTGTGACGTTTTCGGGAAAAGTCTTTTCGGTATGCAGCACACCGACTTGTCACGGCATACTATGGAGATAGAATATTTAGTCTCGTAGAAATATCTTGCAAAAGACCACGGGATAAGTTCCTTTCCGGAATAAATGCACTGCTCGATAGCACCGAAACCGTCCGGCGCCACAACGAACACTATATTCTCCGCCGTTGAAACATCCTTTTTCAGAAATCCCGAATATCTGTATCTTGCAATGATACAAAGTATAAGGTAAATGACAACACCTACGCCTAAACCGATGAAAAACGCTATGACAAGGTAGAACAGGTAGTTTTTTTCAAGATCTCCGCCGATACCCCACATCACCATGAATGATATCACACCGCTTGCGGCTGCGATGAACCATATCGGTATCTTTATCTTTCCGTAGATATGTGACACACTGCCGGTATTGATCTCTTTTTCCGCATATATCCCGGTGCCGGTGAACGCGCTGTTTGAAAGGTCTGCGTTCGTGTAATTGTACTTGGGCGGTATGATCCTCGATTTTACATTTATCTCGATATCCTTAACGCCGGAGAGCATACCCTCTGCGATAGTCCTGAAATGAATGATCTGAAGATTGTCGGAAAAAGCGTTCTTTGGCAGAACATACTCCGCCCGGTCAAAACCTATCCTGAATTCGTCGGGAAACTCAGAATACGATCTTACCGCGTTCCATTCATATACGTCGGGCATATCGCTGTCATCCTGAAAAACCGCAAAATAGTCCCCGACAATAAATGTCTGTTCTGTCTGACTGACCGAGATCTTAAATCCCGGAAGCGCTTCAAATGCCATATCATCAGATCCTTTCATGAAAGCAATTGTTTTTATGTTTGCTGCTGTCCGTTACTTTTTCTTCGCAAACAGCTGCACCCAGTATGTGTATGTACCGTCCTGATAGAAGCCTATACCGACATCTCCGCCGAATTCATTTATGATATTTTCGAGATGTATCGGAGATTCTATCCACATCTCCACCATAAGCTCTGCCTGCACACCATGCAGCGGAAGTTTTCCGTAATTCTCACCGGCGAACTTGAATTTATAGCCTTGCTCTTTTATTGCGGTGTACCATTCCGAACCGTTTGTTCGGGTATGACCGTTCTCGTAATCCTCGCAGAGCTCTTTTGCCCTGATATAAGCCGCGTTGCAGAGTTCCTGACTAAGCTCCACCTTATCCAGCCCGCGCCTTACTCTTTCGTCGTTGGTCAGCTTGTAAGCCACCTGTATATAATCATTGTACGAGTCCTGTCTGATATAACCCTTTGTATCCACCACGGTGACAAGGCTGTTGAGCCAGCCCTTTCTGACTGCGACCGCTTTTATGACCGCTCTTCCCTTGACCTTGAATACCCCGTTGAGCTCCGGCGAATTTTCATCGGGTTCTGTACCGTCGGTGGTATAGTGTATCTCCGCACCCTTTACGTCTGTTGTTATCACGACCTTTGCGGTACCGTCGAGGTTGTCGGATATCAGGACTTCCGGTCTTGAGCACTTTCTGAACACTTCGTACTGCTTTATGCTGCCGACGCGTTCACCCTTTTTGTTGAACTCCGCGACTCTTATTTTCGCATAAGACCCGAAACCGAGCTTTTTCGTATATTCTCTGGAATCGGTAGTAGGCTCCGTTCCGTCAATGGTGAAGAAGATCCTGTAAGAAGAATGCGATTTGATAAACGTTACCGCGGTGTAGTCACTGCCGTAGTAGATCTTGCAGCCAAATTCCTTTTCTTCGGCAGCAGCAGGCAGACACAGACATCCGACCATGCAGCAGAGCGCCAGTAATACGCTTGCCAGCTTTCTTCCGAGCCATTTTGTTTTCATAACTTTTTACCTCCGTATTTTTGTCATTCATCTATAAGATCCGGTATATCGTTATCGGAAATATCGTCGCCGTAATAATTAACGAGAGCCGCGAGCTTGTCCGCGCTTGAATCCGACTGATAATGCCAGTCAACATCCAGCACATAGTGGTTCACTTTATCGTCCGCTATGAACACGATGCTGCCGAAATTATATGAGAGCTCATTTATCCCGTCAAGTATCGTCCTGCATTCCTTTGCAAAGTCGCGTATGGTCATCTGCGCATCTGAAAAGTTCACGGTCAGGTTGATGATGTCACCGTCCGTGAGGTCTGCGGGCGTTTCGTATATGAGTGCATTTTCACCGAACAGCTGTGTTTCGATATCGACGCTCCTGATATTGTCCTTGGCGATAGAATCATGTATCTCGCTTGCAAGCATATTCTTGATACGCTGTTCGGCATACACCCTCTCGCCCTTGCCTGCGGAAGCGGTGACAGAAACGACCGCAAGGACAGCGGAAATAACAATGAGAGACGCTATGACGATCATGCTCTTTATATCTATCCTGATGCGAAGTGTCTTTTTTCTGAATATCGCAAACAATATCTCCGAGCCGAGAAAAACAAGTATCAAAGGAGACAGCTTGATAGCCGAAAGAACACCGATAGGAGATGAAACGAGAGAAATGAGCAGCATCAGACCCATGAAAATAAGCGAAGCCGCACCGCTGAGTATCCCTATGACGTATGTAGGTCTGCGATGCCGTTCTCCGGGGACAGAACGCCGTGCGACGTGTTCCTCGAATCGTCTGTTGAGACTTTCATTTTCGGCGGCTATCTCATTTTTCATCCGCTCGACGGCATCCATGCTCTCCCGTATCGCATCTTCCGGAGTTTCGGCAGGTGTATCTGTTTCCTCCGCATTATATGAGATATCGAATGCC
>CAMHBE010000221.1 GCA_946183095.1 uncultured Clostridia bacterium
GGATATCAGGGCTCGTACATGGCTGAGCTGGACGGCAGCGATATGCACACGGTAGTTGACGGGAGCTACAAAGAAGGGATAATACCCGTCGATGAGCCGCATCGCTTCTTTGAAGCCTGCTCGCCGCGAAAGATAAACGGCAGATATTACCTTATCTATTCGCCGCAGAAGGGCAGCTGTCTCGATTACGCCGTGAGCGATAAGCCTACGGGTCCTTTCGAGTATAAGGGGACTATCATCGACAACAGTCAGGACTACCCCGGCGGGAACGACCACGGCTCGGTGATGCAGGTGAACGGTCAGTGGTACATCTTCTACCACCGCATGACAAACGGTACGATCATGTCAAGACGCGGCTGTGTCGAGCGGATAGAGATACTTCCCGACGGAACGATACCGCAGGTGGAAATGACATCGCTGGGTTTTGAGGAAAGCCTCAGTCCGTTCGCGGTAACTAAAGCCGACACCGCCTGCGTGCTGACAGGCGGGTGCTTCATAACGGAACACAACATATTCGAGCGCGTTATTACCGACATAACCGACGGCTGCGTAATGGGCTGGAAGTATTTTGATTTCGGCACAGACGACGACCCGTATTCTCTGAAGATCAAACTGCGCGGTACCGGTTGCCGCGGCACTGTATCGGTGCATCTTGACAGCAGTGACAGCGAGTCTGCGGGTACTGCGGTATTTGACGAGAACGGCGGTATCGTGTCCTGCGAACTTCCCGCAATAAAAGGAAGGCACGCCGTATATCTTGCCGCGCACGCCGGATATACGGGCTGGGCAGCCGACTGGTTCAAGGGAAGACGGCTTTTCGAGCTTGAAGAGTTTGTATTTGTGAAATAAGTATGTATGCCGTGTCCGATAGTTTCCGGATGCAGCGGTCTGCCAAAAAAGCCTTATCCGGGGTCATTATCATCTCGGTGCAGCGCGATCTCCCCGATTAGCGGGGGAGGTGGAGCTTTTGCAACGCAAAAGCCGCAGAGAGGGATGACCGACAGACGGCTGCCGCAGGTCAACAATTGACCGCTTGGTAAGCGCTCCTCATGAGCGCCTTTGGCGGTCAAAGCACTGCATCGTGCAGTGGAGCGCGCAGCCCTTGTGCCGTCCGGCAATGCAGGAGGCATTGGTAGGGGCAATCAAAAGCGTGCAGGATGCACGCAAATAAATTGCCCCGAAAAGACAAGCGCGAACGCGCCGCTGCACCTACTTTATTGACACGCTGACCGTTTCTTCGGAAACGGTTTTTTTGTGTAAAAAGGTTGTATTTTTACATGATTTGTGCTATACTTAAATAAGTATATGTCCGGAGGGTATGCAATGAAGAGAGCACTTCTGTTAAAACTCAGAGAAGCACTTGTTTCTGTACTGCCGATAACCGTGATAGTGCTGGCGGTATCTTTTACGCCGCTTGTGGAACTGTCAAAGAAAGAACTTGTCGTTTTCTGTTATTCGGCATTTTTCCTTATTCTCGGTATCGCGCTGTTCAACCTCGGCGCCGACCTTGCAATGACGCCTATGGGTGAGCACGTCGGCGAGGGTCTCACAAAGTCTAAGAAAATGGGCGTACTGCTGACGGTATGCTTTATCATGGGTCTGTTCATAACAGTTGCCGAACCCGACCTCTCGGTCCTTGCGGGGCAGGTGAGCGCTGTGATGAACGGGAATGTGCTTATTGCCTGCGTTGGTGTGGGCGTGGGATTTTTTCTTCTCATGGGCGTTGTCAAGATCGTCATGCGAAAAGACCTTGCGCCGATGCTGCTGTATTTTTACATGATACTGTTTGCGGCAGCCGCGCTTCTTATCGAGAACGGCGGCAGTTCGCTCCTTCCGCTGGCATTCGATTCCGGCGGCGTTACGACGGGTCCTATAACAGTACCGTTCATAATGGCGCTGGGAGTCGGTATCGCACTCACCGTAGGCGGCAGGAACGCCAACGAGAACAGCTTCGGTCTGATATCGCTGTGCTCCGTGGGACCCGTTATCGCGGTGCTTATCCTGTCAATGACCGCGACGGGTGAACTTACATACAAGCTGCCGGATTATTCGATCGACGCAAATCTCGGAGACGGATTCGGAGAAGTTATCACAGGAACGATGTTTGATGTTGCAAGATCGCTCGTGCTGATACTCGTTTCGTTCTTTGTCCTGCAATTCACGATACTGAAGCTCCCGAAGAAGAAGCTGGTGCAGATACTTGTCGGCATAGGCTATACATTTGCGGGACTTGTGATATTCCTTACCTCGGTAGCTGTGGGATTCATGCCGATAGGTTTCAGGCTCGGAGAACAGCTTGCGGGTTCGGGGAACATCGGACTTGTGGCATTCGCGTTCGTCATAGGCATGGTAGTCGTACTTGCGGAGCCCGCCGTACACGTTCTCAACAAACAGGTGGAGGATATCACGGGCGGTTCCGTTACCAAAAAAGAGATGATGATAGCTCTGTCATTGGGCGTCGGAATTTCTATCGGACTTTCCGTCATACGCATCATATTCGGCTTCTCGCTGCTCTATTACCTTATACCCGGCTATCTTATCTCGCTGGGACTGTCGTTCCATGTCCCGAAACTATATACGGCTATAGCCTTTGACTCCGGCGGAGTTGCGAGCGGTCCGCTCACATCGAGCTTCATCCTCCCGCTTGCCGCAGGCGCGTGTGTGGTATTGCAGGGCGAAGAACAGGTGCTCAGCTTTGCGTTCGGTATCGTTGCAATGGTAGCGATGACACCGCTTATTACCATACAGGCGCTCGGCTTCAAGGCTGTCATGTCGGAGAGGGTACGCAGACGCATCGCAATGGCACGCATCCTGTCGTCGGACGATGCACAGATAATCTATTTTGACTGAAAGGGCGAAATGTGTTGAAAAAGAAAAAGAAAGACAGTATCTTACCGAAAGATCCGATCGGGAGCGAAACAGCACCCGCCGCGGCTCCCGCGCAGGGTAGTTCGGCACCGATAAAGCTCGAACTTCTGATAACTATAGTTGAAAAGAAAAAAGCCGAGTTCTATCTCGACCTGATACAATCATTCGATGTGAACTTCCAGTTTTCCGAACCCGCGCACGGTACCGCAAAAGCCGACATACTCGATTATCTCGGACTTGCGGATTCCGACAAGACGGTGATATTCAGCGTGGTGCGCTCTGACCGTCTTGATGAACTGATGTACACGCTCGATATGAAGTTCAGGACGATAAGGGACGGCAAGGGAGTTTCGGTATCTGTGCCGTTTTCGAGCATGATAGGTACATCTGTATATGCGTTTCTTTGCAACGCGGTAGAAACAGTCGGAGGGGTGAAGTGATATGAGCGGGAACGAAAGCGGATATGAGATGATATTCTGCATCATAAACTCCGGTTTTTCGGAGACACTTATGGATGCGGCAAGAGAAGCCGGCGCAAGAGGCGGAACCGTAATGCGTGCAAGAGGCACGGCGGGCAAGGAAGCCGAGGAAATATTCAGCATAACGGTACATCCCGACAAAGAAGTCGTGATGATACTCGTTCCGAAAACAATAAAAGATGCCGTGCTGAACGCGGTGTACAAGTCCGTCGGAATGGGCACGGCAGGGCAGGGTATAGCATTCTCTCTCCCGGTGAACAAGACGGTCGGGCTGCAATGATACGCGGGATCACTGCCCGAAGCCGAGGATGTCTTTCAGGCAGAGTCCGGGGCGGTGTTCATCAAAGTCCCATGTGTGGAACGAATCCATGTTGCAGAATTCCTTGTCTGTGCAGCTTTTACACTGTTCGCATTTCCGGAAATCAGGGTCGCGGAACTGCCGGAACTCGTTCTCCCACACGTCTTTGAATGTTCTTTCACGGATATTGCCCTGAATGAGTTCGGGGCGGCGTTCGATGTCGAGACAGGCTGCAATGTCGCCGTTTGCCATGATGCTTGCGGTGTAGATGCCTGCGCTGCAAAGAAAATACCAGTCACGGATCTCGTGCTCCATACCGGTGCCGAGGTAGTGACTGCATCCGTAAGCGAGTGGGTAGCCCGCCTCCCGCTTATTTTTTATGAATGAAAAGAGTGTGCGGTAGTCGTCGGGAGTGAGC
>CAMHBE010000222.1 GCA_946183095.1 uncultured Clostridia bacterium
CGGCAGATACAAGGTGAACGAGATAAGCGGTATGCTCGGATTTGCGACCCCGGATTACTTCACATCGGAGTTCAGAAAATATTCCGGCAGAAGACCGCTTGAAGTCAAGAAACAAAAGTAGTCTGATTTCTTGGGGTAAATGTCTGAAATTTACGGTATTTGTGAAATTGACAATTTATTATCAAATGCTGTAGAATATAGAGGTGTGCAATTTAATATCTTATTTTGGCAATGGCGCTGAAATTATCCGTAAAGAGGGATATTTCTGCGTCTTTTTTCGTTAATAATGCCGTGCTCAGATACGGCGTGAATAAAACCGGCAAACAACGGAAATACCGCCGCACAGCGTACTTTGTTTACCGGAAACAATCAATTTCAGGAGGAAGAAAAAATGTCCTATGTAGATGAAGTCATCGAACAGGTGACAGCAAAAAATCCCGGTGAGCCCGAATTTCATCAGGCTGTAAGAGAAGTTCTCGACTCTATCCGCCCCGTGGTAGATGCAAACGAAGAGAAGTTCCGCAGAGATGCGCTTCTTGAAAGACTTGTAAATCCCGAAAGACAGATCAAGTTCCGTGTTCCGTGGATCGACGACAACGGCAATGTTCACGTTAACACCGGCTACCGTGTACAGTTCAACTCCGCTATCGGTCCCTACAAGGGAGGACTCAGACTGCACCCGTCGGTAAATATCGGCATCATAAAATTCCTCGGATTTGAGCAGATCTTCAAGAACAGCCTTACCGGACTTCCGATAGGCGGCGGCAAGGGCGGTTCCGACTTCGACCCGAAGGGCAAGTCCGACCGCGAGATAATGAACTTCTGCCAGAGCTTTATGCTCGAACTTTCCAAGTACATCGGCGCGGACACAGACGTTCCCGCAGGAGATATCGGTACAGGCGGACGCGAGATCGGCTATATGTTCGGTATGTACAAGCGTATCCGCGGACTTTTTGAGGGTACTCTCACCGGCAAGGGTCTGTCCTACGGCGGTTCTCTCGCAAGAACAGAGGCTACCGGCTACGGACTTCTCTACATCACCGAGGAACTTCTCCGTGCTCACGGAATTGACATCGCAGGCAAGACAGCGGTAGTCTCCGGCGCGGGAAATGTCGCTATCTACGCTATACAGAAGGCACAGCAGCTCGGCGTTAAGGTGCTGACCTGCTCGGATTCCACAGGCTGGGTATATGATCCCGACGGTATCGACGTTGACGCTCTCAAGCAGATCAAGGAGATCGACCGCGCACGTCTCACCGAGTACAAGAAGTATCGTCCGAACTCCGAGTATCACGAGGGACGCGGCGTATGGCAGATAAAGGCTGATCTCGCGCTCCCCTGCGCTACACAGAACGAGCTTGACATCGAGGACGCAAAGCAGCTTGTGGCAAACGGTGCGATCGCGGTATGCGAGGGCGCGAATATGCCTACTACCGAAGCTGCAACAAAGTATCTTCAGGAGAACAATGTCTTCTTCATTCCCGGCAAGGCTGCGAACGCAGGCGGCGTAGCTACTTCCGCGCTTGAAATGTCGCAGAACAGCGAAAGACTGAGCTGGACATTCGATGAAGTGGACAAGAAGCTTAACCAGATAATGGTGAACCTCTACCACAACATCGCGGATGCTGCCGAGAAATACGGTTATAAGGACAACTTCGTTGTCGGCGCGAACATTGCGGGCTTTGAGAAAGTCCTTGACGCTATGAACGCACAGGGTATAGTTTAATTGATAATTGACAATTGATAAGTGACAATTGCGGTATCGGCTCGTAACGAAGCCGGCAGACTGCCGCATATACTGAAATGAGGTTCTTATGAAAAACGAATACACGGGAAACTTCCCCGTTGAAATGCACCCCGATATGCTTATCGGTGAAACAAAAGCTCCGGAGCTGACCGACAACAGCGCGAACAGCTCATACTCTCAGGACACCGAAGCTTGGGATTAAACACAGCAGCAAGCAGGACCGTGCGTAAAGTGCGGTTCTGCTTAATGTATATTTCAGCCAAAAAATGAAAGGAGAAAGTATGAAAAAAATTCTGGTATGCAAAGAGACCGACCCGCGGGAGACGCGAACTCCGCTCATACCCGACGACGTGAAAAAGCTCGTCGGAATGGGATACGAGATCAAAGCAGTCAGGGGTACGGGCAAAAAAAGCGGCTTCAATGACGAGGCTTATGAGAAAGCGGGCGCTGTTCTTGTGGCTTCCAACGAGGAGGGCTATAAGGGCAGCGAAATTGTTCTGCGCATAATGAAGCCCGTAAGCATCGACGGCATTGAGAAGAACACACTCCATTTAAGCTATCTCGATCCGTTCAACGAGAAAGAACTGCTGAATAAAATGGCTTCTGCGGGCTTGCAGGCTGTGTCGCTTGAGATGATACCGAGAACCACCCTCGCGCAGAAAATGGACGTACAGTCCTCCCAGACTTCCCTTGCGGGATATGTGGCAGTCGTCAACGCCGCAGCAAGAATGCCGAAGATACTGCCAATGATGGTAACTCCGTCGGGTACGATAAACCCCGCCCGTGCGTTCATTATCGGTGTAGGTGTTGCAGGCCTGCAGGCGATAGCGACTGCAAAGCGTCTCGGGGCGAGAGTTGACGCATTCGATACCCGCCCTGTAGTAGAAGATCAGGTCAAGTCCCTCGGAGCAAGCTTCGTGAAGATCGACCTCGGCGAAATGGGACAGACCGATCAGGGCTATGCAAAGGAGCTTACTCCCGAACAGATAGCCAAACAGCAGGAAGCTCAGGCGAAAGTCTGTGAGCGCTCCGATATCGTCATCACCACCGCAAAAGTGTTCGGACGCAAGGCTCCGCGCCTTATCGGAAAAGATGTGCTTGACCGTATGAAGCCCGGCGCTGTGGTTGTGGATATGGCAGTCTCCACCGGCGGAAATGTCGAAGGCTCGAAGCTGTTTGAGGAAGTAGTCACCGACAACGGCGTTATCATTATGTCCGGCGATCTGCTTGAAAGACAGGTCCCGTATGACGCGTCGAAGATGCTCTCCGGAAACTTCACCGCGTTCCTCACACACTTCTACAACAAGGAAACAAAGGAACTTGATGTGAAGCTCGAAGACGAGATAATGAAAGGCTGCCTGCTAACACAGGGCGGTAAGATAATACATGAAAGATTTATGGGAGGTAAGTGAAATGGCTGTAGGTGAAATTTTACTGCTCGTATTCGTATTCGTAATTGCGGGATTTCTCGGTGTTGAGCTCATCTCGAAAGTCCCGTCGCAGCTGCACACGCCGCTGATGTCGGGTACGAACGCGATATCGGGCATCACAATAGTCGGCGCTATCTCGGCGACTGCCGTAGCGCTGCACACGGACGGAATTGTCGGTGCGATATTCGGATTTGTCGCTATCCTGCTTGCCGCGATAAACGTTATCGGCGGCTATATGGTAACGGACAGAATGCTTGAAATGTTCAAGAAGAAAGGAGACGATAAGAAGTGAACTGGGAAAATGTCAGTGTGATACTGACCACGATACTTTATATGGTCTCCTCGGTGCTGTTTATCCGCGGCATAAAGCTGCTCGGAAAGGCGGACACTGCAAGAAAGGGAAACCTTATGTCCGCAGTCGGTATGCTTATTGCAGTCGTTACCGTACTGCTCGAAAAGAACGTCACGGACACACTCTTCAATGAGCCTTTGAAGAACGCCTACCTCTGGGCGCTTGCGGCTGTAGTTATCGGCGGCATCATCGGCGCTGTATGGTCGAAGAAGGTCGAAATGACGGGAATGCCGCAGCTCGTGGCGCTGTTCAACGGCTTTGGCGGTCTGTCATCGCTGCTTGTGGCACTCACGCAGTACCTCACCGACGGCTCCATAAACGTGTTCTCGTCCATTGCCCTCGGACTTACCATTGCCATAGGCGCTATAGCGTTCACCGGGTCGATCGTGGCATGGGGCAAGCTCTCCGGCAAGATGTTCAAGAAGAATGTGAACATTCCCGGCAAGAACTTCATAAACGCTCTTCTTGCACTCGCGGGACTTGTGGGAGTTGCAATATACGCCCTCAGCATTGCGGGAATACTTGAC
>CAMHBE010000223.1 GCA_946183095.1 uncultured Clostridia bacterium
TGATATATAGTTAAGGCGCGCGAAGTCCATGACAAGCTCCGTTACGTCGTCTTCCAATGCCGATTTTACTTCCATGTCGAACTCCGCCGATGTGGAGGTATCTATCCTGCCCTCCGCTGCTACTGTCAGTTTCTCATTTTCTTTCTTCTTTTCAAGGATGATCTTGCTCATTGTTTTTTCTCCTTACTGATATTTTGACGGGCTCAGCCCGCTATTACCTTTTTCATGGTGAAGACATTCCTGCCGTCACTGTACTCATACGCCACCTCGTCCATATTCTTCTTCGTGAGGAATATCCCGAGACCGCCTATCTCTCTTTCGCTTGCGGGAAGGTTCACATCCGGGTCTTCCTTTGCAAGCGGGTCATACTGCACCCCGCTGTCGATGAAGGTTATCTGCGCTGTCGCAGGCTCGCCGGACACACACATTTTTATAATGGCATTCCCGGTACCCGGAGCATACGCGTAATTCGCAATGTTCACGAATATCTCCTCCACCGCAAGCTCTATCTGCAGCTGCGTATTCATCGGACAGTCCGCTTCTTCAAGCATACCGTCCACAAAACCTATCACATCATCGAGCGCTTCTATCGTCGCCGGGGTATCAAGTTCTTTCATCATCATTTCCATACACTGTCCTCTGTATCAGGCTCGTTCAAAAGCCGAATACCTCCCTTTCCCAAAACTTTTTTATCCGAAGTCCGGTCATTTTCCGATGCCCCTGTATTCAAGGCACATCATCGTAAGGTCGTCGAACTGCTCCGCATCCTTTACGAAATCATTCACGCCAGCGCGCACATTCTCCAGTATCCTGACCGGTGCCGCAGAAGTATCTTTGTTCAGCGCGGCGAGCATCCTCTCCTCGCCGAACAGCTCTTCACTGTCGTTTGTAGCCTCCGGCACCCCGTCAGTGTACAGGAACAGCTTGTCGCCCGGCGCGAGCTGTATCTCGTACTCCCGATACTCCATTCCCGGCATACCGCCGATAACAAAGCCGTGCGTGTCCTCGAAAAGCTCGAAATCCCCGCCGTTCTTCCGTATCGCGGGAAACTCATGTCCCGCGTTCGCGGCGGTCACTTTTCCCGTGGATATCTCCAGTATGCCGAACCACACAGTCACGAACATTTCCGCCTGATTATTCGAGCATATACCCTCGTTGGTCTTTGTAAGCGTCTCACCCGCGGATTTTCCGAGCATCGCGCAGCTTTGCAGTATCACCTTCGATACCATCATAAACAGCGCTGCGGGAATGCCCTTTCCGCTGACATCCGCCATGACCATTCCGAGGTGGTCGTCGTCTATCAGGAAGAAGTCGTAAAAGTCACCGCCCACTTCCCTTGCCGGAGACATGGACGCATACAGGTCGAACTCTTTCCGGTCTGGGAACGGCGGGAAGATATGCGGCAGTATGCTCTGCTGTATCAGTGTCGCCATTTTCAGTTCGGAACTTATTCGCTCCTTCTCCGCCGTTATCGCCGTGATACGCTGCTCATGCTCCGCGAGGTCACGGTCCATGTCCGACATGACCTTTGCGAGGTTCTCTATCTCATCTCCGGTATGGATATCGAGCGACGAGAAATGCTCGGTCATATCCGCGCCCGACTGTTTTGCGCTCACATATTCCGCAGCTGCGGCGGCGATAGCGTTAATCGGCTCTACGATGCTCTTTTTCATGTGCTTTACCTGAAAACGAGCAATGAGCGCAGTCACAATGATTATCGCGATCAGGGTCTGCAGCGCGAACAGCAGCAGTGAACCCATGATATTTTCCGGAGCAACGTCCACCAGCATGAACGCGGATATCTCACCCTGTTCGTTTCTTATCGGAGTCCCTGCCGTACAAAGCCAGCCGTATTTTTCGGTGTTGTCGATATCGTACAGCATACCCTCACCGTTCCAGTCAAGGAACTTGTTCATACCGGCTTCCGTAACTGTTTCCCATTCACCCGGCCAGAGTTTTTCGCCGTCGCCCGGGTCGGGGTCAACTATATAGACCAAAGCACAGGCAGCCCTGTCGTACATAGCAATATATACATCGTCCACATTGTCGGACTGTATGAACGCGCCGAGCAGCTCCATGAGCGAGCTGTACCCGGGACTTTCAAGCACGGACGAGAACCTTTCGCGATATGCGGCGGTACCGTTCTCCGCAAGCTGTTCCCTGCTCAGCGACCTGTATATGCTCATTACCTCTTCAGAAAGACCGGTCACATCGGCTGCAAGCTCTGCCGACATCTCAGCGTGACGGGATATATCGGATGCCTGTCTGACATACTGACCGGCTATCGACAGGACGTACAGCCCGAGACCTACTATCTCCGCCACAAGTCCGAGTATCATACAGCCTATGATAGTTGTCCTCGTTGTACGGGCAGTCAGCGACCTGTCCGGTGACTTCACTCTTTTTTTACTGTTCTCACTCATTTTATCCGTAATTATCTTTCTGTCATGGTCATCCGCGCTGCAGCAGCCGTTATACCCGTTCGATACTGTCAAGCACGGACTTTATATGAACGCTCAGCATCCTGCACCTGAACAGAAATTCATCCATCTCCTTGTTGAGCGTGTCGGTATCTCCCGTATATCCCGCCTTTTCGAGTCTGTGCGCGAAACGCTGTATCTGTCCCGCACCGACTGTCCTCGACGCACTTGAAAGGCTGTGCAGCATCAGCGTCATATTTGCTATGTCTCCGCCGAGCCAGTAATCCGCCATGTCGTCAAGGTATTTGCCCATCATGTTCGCGTAAGACCTGAGCATTTCAAGGTACAGCTCCTCTGAACCCGCGCTGTTTATCCCCGCGACAGCATCTACCTCGATGATATCGAATACGGCATCCGGCAGGACTGCTTTCGGGGCGGACTTCGGTTTGATCACCGCAGAAGTCTTTATCTTATCTGCGGGCAGATACTCGCATATCATCTCTTCGAGCTTTGCGGACTCGATCGGTTTTGTCAGATAATCGTCAAATCCCGCGCTGAGATACTGATCTCTTGCACCCGAGATAGCGTTCGCGGTAAGGCATATCATCGGGGTATCACGGTTCGGATTGTTCTCCGACGCTTTTATCTCTTTGAGCGTTTCGATACCGTCTTTATGGGGCATCATGTGGTCAAGGAAGATGATGTCGTATTTATTCCTGAGCGCCAGCAGAATGCCATCGTCGCCGCTCTCCGCGGTATCTATCTTCACCTGCGTGCTTTTCAGCAGGCTCGTGAATACCAGCAGGTTCATCACGGTATCGTCCACCACAAGTATATGGGCATCGGGAGCCGTGAACTTCTCCTGATACTTCTTGCGCGATGCTATGGAATTCTTGTGTGCTTCCTCGTAATCCCCAAGCTCGTCCCACTTTACAACGCCCTGTTCAAGTGAGAAGCCGAAGGTCGATCCCTCGCCGTAAACACTGTCAACTTCGAGCTTGCTGTTCATCATCGTGAGAAGGCTCTGGGTAATGGACATTCCGAGACCCGTACCCTCGATAGTGCGGTTGCGCTCTTCTTCTATGCGTTCAAACTTCGAGAAGAGTTTTGCCATATCTTCCTGCTTTATACCGATACCGGTATCCTTCACCGCAACTTTCAGCATTACGCTGTCGGGATCATCGCTTATCTTTTCAAAAGACACGCGGAACGTAACGCTGCCCGTTTCGGTGTACTTCACCGCATTCGTGAGTATATTCGTGATGACCTGCTTTATGCGCACTTCGTCACCGTGCAGCAGATGCGGTGTGCGGGTATCAAAATCGGTGATGAGCATAAGACCCTTGTTGTCGAGCCTTGTCTGTATCATGTTCACAAGGTCGCTCAGCACTGTGGCAAGGTCGTAATCCACCGGGATTATCTCCATTTTTCCGGCTTCTATCTTCGAGAAATCGAGGATGTCATTTATAAGGCCGAGCAGCGTGGTACCGGCTGTGCGGATGCTCTCGGAATAGGTTATCACAGCGGGGTCGCTGCTCTCACGCAGCACCATTTCGTTCATGCCGAGGACTGCGTTTATCGGGGTGCGTATCTCGTGTGACATATTTGACAGGAACGCGGAT
>CAMHBE010000224.1 GCA_946183095.1 uncultured Clostridia bacterium
GACAGGCATTCCCGCATTTATCACTTCTCTGATATGGTCAGCCATTCTTGTATTTTGCGAAAGCTCCCCGGCGTGCAGCTCGGGATATCCTCCGCACAGTATCAGCCCGTCCGCGTCATCGGGGATATGGCTGTCGCAGAGCGGCGAGAAATATCGTATCTCACAGCCGAGCTTTTTTAGCAGCGAGATATTGTCCTCATAGATAAAGCAGAACGCTTTGTCCCGCGCCACCGCTATCACAGTGCGTTTTTTCGGTTCGTTGATGACAGGGGCTGTGAAAACGGGAAAATCCCGCTCTGACAGCTGCATTATCCCGTCAAGATTTATGTGTTCCTCCGCAAGCTCACCAAGGCTTGACAGTTCCAGCTTCAGATCCGGTATCTCGTCTGCCGTCACAAGTCCCAGATGTCTGCTTTTGACGGTAATATCGGTTTTCGGCAGATACCCGAGATACTGCGTTCCGAGTTCGCCGCACATTCTTTCGGCAAGCGGCACGAGCCGTTCGGGAAGTCTGTTGAAGATAAAGCCGATGATGTTGTTCGGCAGTCTGTATTCAAGAAATCCCTTCATCACAGCACCGATCGACTCGCTCATTCCCTTGCAGTCGATGACGATAGCGGCGGGTGTGTCGGTGATGCGTGAAAGAGAGTATCCGGAACCACGTTCACCGGCTCCGTCGTAAAATCCCATTACTCCCTCGATAACCGAGATATCGCGGTCTTTTGAGTTCTCGTACAGCAGATATCGCAGTGTCTCGTCATTGCACAAAAAGCTGTCGAGGTTATATGACGGCACGCCGATGACTTTGCGGTGAAACATGGGGTCTATGTAATCAGGTCCGCATTTGAAGGCGGACAGCCGCAGACCGCGTTTTTTCAGCGCCGCCAGCACAGCGCAGGTAACAGTCGTTTTTCCGCACCCGCTGTGCGTTCCCGCTATAATTATCCTTTTCACCGTGCTGTCCCCTCTGTGACGAAAACAGGATTCTGCGCGGCAAACATTGTATGCGTGCCGACCGTGCGTGTGCGGGTCACTGCTATCTGCGTGACATCTGTGGTCATACCGTGCAAACGGAGCGCTTCCACTGCTTCATTCAGAGTTTCGAGCGTCACTGCGGTCATCACGGTCTTCCTGCATTTTCCGCCTTTAAGTGCCGCTTCGAGCACAGCGGAGATGTTCCCGCCCGCACCGCCGATAAACACTCTGTCCGGCGACGGCAGCTCCGACAATATATCGGGGACACTCCCGTGTACTGTGCGTATATTGTCGCAGCCGAATTTGCGGGCATTCCGTATCGTCAGCGATATTGCGTCCCCGTTCTTATCAGCGGCAAAGACTGTGCCGTTATACGCGGCAAGTGCGGCTTCGACGGACACCGAACCGGTGCCGCAGCCGATGTCCCATACGGTATCATTACTGCACACGTCAAGCTTTGACGCAACCGCCGCCCGCACCTCCGATTTTGTCATGGGTATGTCGTCCCGTATAAATTCTCCGTCGGGTATGCCGGTACGGATACGGTTCTCCGGCGACGGATTCTCTGTTATGACCGCGCACAGATCGTCACACTCTGTCTCCCGAAGTTCACCGGCGGTGCCGCTTATTATGCGCTCATCGGGATAAGCGAGACGGGCTCCTATATGCACGGTGATATCCCCCATGCCGTATTCGCACAGCCTTTTGCATATATCCGACGGTGTGACGCTCCCGCCGAGCAGGAAGAAGCACCTGCGGGTCCTGCGGATATTACGGACGATGTTCCCGTCCGTACCATGCAGGCTCACGAACCCCATATCCTGCCACGCAAGTCCGAGCTTTGCGCAAAGATATACCGGCGTGGATATACCGCTTATAATTTCCGTGTCATGTCCGGCAAGGGCTTTTTTCAGATCCGCCGCACCGCTGAAAAATCCGCAGTCCCCCGACATCAGCACCGCCGCGCTTGCATATCCGCAGTCGTCGAGGAATGCACGGATATCGGCGGCTCTCCAGCACTCGTACTCGGGTTTGCCGAGCGCCGCGAACGGCTCTGTCATGCGCTTTGCACCTATCAGCACATCCGCCTGCTCTATCGCTTTTTTCGCATCCGCAGTCAGCGTTCTTTCGCCGTCCATCCCGATGCCGACAATGTATATCTTCGTTTTCATCTTCATATCATTTCCCCGATGATCTCCGTTATCTGCCCGAACGTATATCCCTCGTCCGCCGGGCGTGTCAGCGTTATTATCTCAATGCCGAGCTCCTCGGCGGCGGCGGTCTTTTCGGGATAACCGCCTGTACTGCCGCTCTCCTTCGTTACCAGTACGCCGGCACCGCTCCGCATGAGGTGACGCTTGTTGTCACTTAAAGTGTACGGCGGCTTGCAGGCTATGACGTGCAACGGGTCAAAGCCGTACTCCGCGCACTTCTCCGCGATCCCCTCCGCAGGCAGTACCCGCAGCCATACACGCTGTTTGTCCCGTACTTTTGCGAGCATCGGCAGTTCCTTGCTGCCGAGCGTGGAGAATATCACCTTGTCGGTGGAGTTCAGCAGTTCCGTCAGTGCTTCGGCGCTCCCCACGGCAGTTCCCTTTACCTCGCAGCTCTCCCGTGACAGGCGCAGGTAACGCGTGCCCGTTGCCGCGCAGGCTTCCTTTATGTTCGCGGTGGCTTCAGACGCATACGGGTGTGTGGCATCGACTACGGCAGCATAGCTCCCCGCATTTATGAGGGTCTGCATCTCCCCGCAGTCCAGCCGCCCCGTAAACACGTTTATGAGTTCCCCCTGTCCGAGCAGCCTTGCACCGTAGCCGGTAGTGACCGAAACGTCGGCGGCGATACCGCTTTTTTCACACCACGCGGCAAGTTCCCGCCCCTCGGTGGTACCTCCGAATATCAGTATCTTCACAGTCTGTAACCTCTCGGTGTCACGAGCCTGCCGTTTATCACACGGGTGACGGAATTCCCCACGAACACGGTGGTGAACATATCCATGACCGTGTTTTGCAGTTCGCCGAGAGTGAGTATGCGGGAACTCCCGCCCTCACGTCCGATGTTTTCAGCAATACCGCAGGGGGTCTCGGCGCGGCGGTATCCGAGTATTATCTCACAAGCTTTGCGCAGATTATCGGTGCGCTTCTTCGACATGGGATTGTATATCGCTATCGCAAAATCGCCCGCCGCCGCGTGTGTGAGACGATTTTCTATAGTCTCCCACGGTGTGAGCAGGTCTGACAGGCTTATCACTGCAAAATCGTTTGTGAGCGGTGAACCGAGAAGTGCCGCGCCCGAAAGTGCCGCCGTTACCCCGGCGACCACTTTTATCTCAACTCCGGCAAATCCCTCCGCAAGCTCGAACGCAAGCGCCGCCATGCCGTAAACTCCCGCGTCCCCGCTGCACACCAGCGCTGTATCGCACTTTTCAGCCTGCTCAAGCGCGTACAGAACACGTTCCTTTTCCTGCCGCATACCCGTTGCGTAAAACGTTTTGTGCGGGTACAGCGGGCGCAGCAGCTCGCAGTAAACGGTATATCCCACGATGAGCGGACTGCTTTCTATCGCGTTCACTGCTTCTCCCGTCATACCCTCGGAGCTGCCGCTCCCCATTCCGACTATGTACAGCATTCTAAGTCTTTCCTTTCAAAATCAATGAATACCGGCAGTTCCCCCGCCGCGCAGGTAACTCCGTCCCCGCAGGTCTTAGGAACGATGAGCCGCCCGCCCACGCATACCACCGCGCGTTCACAAACGTTGTCCGCACCCGTGGTCCGCTCCACAAAGTCCGAGTGTGCAAAATCTCCCCCCACGCTCATAAGCTCGCCCGCCGTGAATGTCAGCAGCTTCAGCCTGTTACGCTCACAGAACTCCCGCAGTCCCGGCTCGTCCTTTTTTATATCTATCGTGGCTACAACCGCGAGACGGCGCGGATCAAGCCCGTTTTTCCCGAAAACTTCCGCGACAAGAGCGGCTATTCCGTCACAGGCAGTTCCTTTTTTGCAGCCTATACCCACCGCAAGGCTGCGCGGCAGGATGTTCAGCGTTACTCCGAACGGCTTTTCCT
>CAMHBE010000225.1 GCA_946183095.1 uncultured Clostridia bacterium
AGTAACCCACGGGGACTGCCACTTGACCGGAGAGACATAGCTCTTGCCGTCAACATCTCTCAGATCAAAGCTTGAAGGCAGACCCTAGGTGTCAACGACAGGCTGACGCGAATCGTAATCGGGCTCGACCGTGATGCTGTTCATAATACTCGTGTGAGATACTTTATCCGCTTTATGCATCGCGGCAACAATGTCGTCCGCGGTCAGAGTTTTTTTCTGCGCATATACCGGCACGCAACTCAAAGCAGCGACTGCCGTCGCGGCTGCGATAGCCGCTGTTCTTCTGAGTATCCTTTTCTTTTCCATTTTCCTCCTTGTTTATCCCGACGGGAAAATTTCCTGAATTACTGCAATATATCGCTGCTGATAATACCTTTTTTCCAGTGTATCATTATGTATCTCTCCTGTCAATTACCGAAACGGTAATTGACATTTCGGCGTTTGCATTATATAATGTTATTGTTTTGGGAATAAACTTTCCGGAACGAAAAAAATAACGGAGGAAAACAATATGAAGAAAGAGAAGATACTTGCAACTGTAATGTCATGCGCTATAATAGCAGTATCGGCAGGCTGCGGTGCGAACAAAACCGCTTCAACAACAGCGGCAGAGACAACGACAACAACGGCGGCAGAAACTACGACAACATCAGCAGAGACGACGACAACGACAGAGTCAGAAACAACGGACGAAGAAAACCCCATGGAAATGACGGCTCCGCTTTTCGGGAGAGGCGTATGGGAAGTATACGACGGTGATAAGCTCGACAGTTACTATGTGTTCTACGATGAGACGAGCGGCGTGATAATAGGCGCAGAGTACATTGAATACGTTCCTTTCACCTGCGAACAGAACGGAACAGAGATAATGTTCCACCTCGGAGGAGCCGACAACAATACTCCCGCGGTATTTGATCTTGGCGATGCCACCGGTACATTCACTTTCGGCGAATCTGAGAAGTCCTACAGATTCGCCGCACTTGATACGGATGTCGATGAATTTCTCAAAACGAATACAGCTGCGATCGCAGCTGCACAGGCAGCAGAAGAAGCAAACCCCATGGAGATGACGGCTCCGCTTTTCGGGAGAGGCGTATGGGAAGTATACGACGGTGATAAGCTCGACAGTTACTATGTGTTCTACGATGAGACGAGCGGAATGACAGTAAGTACAGATTATGTGAAGATGGTTCCGTTCACCTGTGAACAGAACGGGACCGAAATATTGTTCCATCTCGGAGGACCGGACGACAACACTCCTGCGGTATTTGATCTCGGAGATGCGACAGGTACATTCACTTTCGGAGATACAGAGAAGGTCTACAGGTTTGCCGCACTCGACACGGATGTTGATGAATTTATTGAGACTCACGGTTCTGTAAGAGCAAATTGACCACATGGGATATTTATTGATTTTTACAGCTGTTCATATGCTGTTATCCCCAAAAGGATGTGAAGCGTGATTGTTTTTGGATTTCGTGTCTGAGAATTTCATGACATTTTCAATACTTTTTGTACTCTCGGCTTTCCTCGTCGCAAACAGAAAAGCTCAGATACCCTATTCGGAGCTGTTTCCTATCGGTATCTTTATGATAGCCCTTATCTCGCTGTCATCATCAATGAGCAAACATATCGATTCAATCTTTCCCGATACGGCACCGAATCCGGAAATGCGAACGGCGCTCGCTATGTTCCGATATATAGTCCGACCGTGTATTATACTGTTTGAGCTTCTTATAATAGTTCCGGATATAAAGCATAAATTCGCTGTTTCCATACCGGCGATAATCAACGCTGTGATATACCTTGCCACACCGTTCTTCGGAGAATATATCTTTCTTTATAAAGGCGATTCGTTCCGCAGAGACGTACTGGGATATACGACATATGTTGTCCTCTTATTCTATGTCGTGCTGCTGTTTTTCTGCTCAGTGCGTAGATTCGGCAGACAAAGCACAGGCAAGAACATCATCGTGGCAGTTATCGTGCTGCTGGCAGTGTTCACAGCGGTTCTTGAGCTGAACAATGCCGAGACGGACTTTGTAAGCCCGATCACCGCATTATCTATACTGACATACTACATCTACCTTGCCACGATCTATCAGCAGGAGATGAAAGAAAGCGTCACGGAAAAGGAACTGCGCATCGAGCAGGATACTCTGAAACTCCTTCGCGCACAGATACAGCCGCATTTCATTTACAACACGCTCGGGGTCATCCGTTCTCTTATCAGACAGGATCAGCGGGTCGCGATAAGATGTATCGACAATTTCGCAGATTATCTTAAAGGACATATACGCGCAATACAATCGGATGAGCTCATTCCCTTTGAAAAGGAAATGGAGAATGTTCAGGCATATCTGGCGCTCGTGATGGCTGATCACGACCTTGACGTGAGAATAGATTACGATCTTGCGGAAAAGGATTTTGAAATTCCCGCACTGACGCTCGAACCGATCGTAGAAAACGCGATCAAACACGGCATTTCCGGAAAAGACAGTATCGTCAGGATAAAGACTTTTTTGCTCCCGGACTGCTTCGTAATAACAGTTACAGACAGCGGGTCAAAGCCCGACAGACTGACAGAGAGAGAACAGGAACGTCTGGGCGTAGGTCTTGAAAACACGAGAAGACGACTTGAAATGCAATGCGGAGGCAGTCTTGTCCTGAATGAAGTGTCGGGCGGTACCGAAGCAGAGATAACAATACCGAAAGAGAGAGAAAAGCAGATATGAAAATACTTGTGGCGGACGATCAGCAGCGTATCGTCGAGGACATAATCTTTGAGCTCGAGGACCTTTTGCCGGGCGCAAAAATGATCGGCACATCGGAGCCGGAAAACATTATACCACTCTGTGAAAAAGAAAAATTCGACGTTGTCTTCATCGACATAGAAATGCCCGGCGCCAACGGGATAGATATAGCAAAAAAGCTGCTTGAGATGAATAACCGCCTGAATGTGATATACATCACGGGTTATGACAAGTATGCGCTCGACAGCTATGAGACTGTCGCGAGCGCGTTTCTTCTGAAACCGATAAATACTGCAAAAATACGAAAAGCTATGGATAATCTGCGGTTCCCCGTATCGGATATTACCGACGATCAGATCGAAGCCCAGTATTCCGGGGCGGCGGTCATCGGAAAGAAGATCGAAAAATACCGCAAGGAACGAGACCTGACAAGGAATGAGCTTGCCGAGCTCGTGGGCGTTGCCATGCCGACGGTCTATAGGTGGGAGAACGGAGACCGTCTCCCCGATATCGTCACACTGATGAAGATCGCGCGGCTACTTGGCATTAAATATGACAAATTCATGAGCGATGAAACAGGTTCGTAAAATCATGCCGTATCATTTATGAAAATACAGTCAGGAAAGAAAGGATAAGAATATGAAAAAGCTGACAAGAAAGATCGCCGCTCTGCTTACCGCGGCGGTAGTAGCACTGACTGCGGTGACTCTCCCCGATACGGGCGGGCTCATACCGAAGCTGCTGACCTCCGCAAGCGCGGACACCACCTACACCGTGACTTTCGACGCGGCAGGTGGCTCACCTGTGCCCGAGACTCAGACAGTGGAGTCCGGCGGCAAGCTCACAAAGCCTGAGGATCCCGTAAAGGAAGGCTGCACATTTGAAGGATGGTACATCCGGAAGAGCAAGGTAGAGCAGGTGGATAATACTATCGATTTTTTCGCATATTTTGAAAAGCTCGACTTCGACACAGATACGATAACGAGCAGCACAATTGTATGTGCGAAATGGTCACGCCCTGCTAAAGCTGTCTCTTTCATGGATACGGACGGCTCGACGAAGACCGTTGATGCCGTACCGCTCGACGGACAAGAAAGGCTCATCGAAGACGGGTGGTATGTTGTCGACCAGAATATAAACTACACCAACACACTCTATATTGCGGGCGATGTCCATATAATCCTGTCCGACAACCATAAAATGACGTTCGGAGCGGAAGGCGAGTGGTTTGCCGGTAACTCCATCTATACGTCGAGCAGAGGC
>CAMHBE010000226.1 GCA_946183095.1 uncultured Clostridia bacterium
TGGTAGTTTTTGCAACTCCGCCTTTCTGGTTTACTATAGAAATAATGACTGACAAAGTCTATCGTCCTTTCAGATTTTATTATTACTACATTGTATGATTATACCATATTATATAAAAAAAATCAAGACATTAGCAAAAAAAGGTTATCACAACATATCATTTGGCACATTATTGGAAATTGTCTTGCATTTTGGCAGATATTGTGGTATAATATAGTGAATATACTCATATTTTGTGGAAAGGACTGCTTTCTATGGCGACCATATCCGATTTCAAAAACGATTATATCGGTCTCGACGATGCGAAAGCCGAAGAAAATATAAGCCTTTACGGCTATAACAGCGATACAAGACTTGACGAAAAAGACAGGAGCTACAACCCCGTCAGGGCTTTCCTGAACCTGCGGTTCCTGCTGATGTTCGCAGCCGCGGCTCTTTATATATGGCACGGTATCATATCCGAGGACGCTTTCGGGGATATCATCACGGGCTGTGTACTTGTGGTGCTGTGCGGGATATTCGCGGCTACCGAGATAGTCAAAAACATCAAGTGCGACGAATACTTCTTCAAGGTGAAAGCCCGCTCAAAGACGGAGTTCAGGGTAATGCGAAACGGCGAGATGCAGAAGATACGCAGAGAGCTGATAGTTCCCGACGATATCATCATTCTGAGCGCCGGTGAGAGCGTTCCGGCAGATGCACATCTGCTCGAAATAAAAAACCTCACCGTGGATGAGTGCATCTTTACCGGAAGCAAAACTCCCGCCATGAAGATAACCGGTGCCGACAGTCTGAGTGAGGACCTCAAACGAAGCTGTATTTATAAAGGTACAAAGATAGTTTCCGGAGAACTTATCGCGAGAGTTACCGCAACAGGCGTTGATACACGGTATTTCAAGGAGTTCGGCGCAGTCAGGGAGACCGATGAATACTATACAGGCATAGAAAAGCTCGTTCTGCGCATTTCCGGAATATTCTCCGCAGTCACGGCGGTGATGCTGGCGATCGGCATTTTCGCTTTTATTAAGGTAAGCGTCGATATACCGTTCACCGATATGATCTTCAATACATCTATCCCCGCTGTCGCTTTCGCTATGTGCTTCCTGCCCGCCGAGACAGCTTCCGTTATCCGGCTGTATTACATACGGGGTTCGGCAAAACTCGACGAACAGGGGATATGGGTCAAAAATCCCGTCACTATCGAATATATTAACGCCGCTACCTGCATACTTATTGATAAGACAGGCATGATAACCGAGCGCTCGCTGAAGGTAGCCGACAGTCTCACTTCAAACCAGGCAATGATGTCGAATATCTCCGTCCTTTCCTGCAAAAAGGACACCGACGACCTTTTCGACAAGGCGATAATACTTTCCGAAACATTCGGCGGCAAGGATATCGACGCGCTTATGAGCAACGAGCTTATCAGGGAATACCCATACAGCGAGGAGGAGTGCGGTTCCGGCAACCTCTGGCGCGTGGGCGGGGCAAGGCTCATGTGCATCAAGGGCGCACCCGAAAAGATACTCCCTATGTGCGATGTCCCCGTGGATATGCTCTATACCGTGCAAAATAAGCAGACCGCCTACGGCAATCAGGGCTATGATGTTCTCGCCGTAGCTTACGCAAAGCTCGGTGATGATATGCCCGAACCTCAGAAGCTGAGTGAAGTCCACTACGGCTTCATGGGACTTATCGCGTTCGAGAACCACACAAAAGATCATGTTCCCGCAGCAGTTATGAACTGCCGCAAAGCAGGTGCCCGCGTAATAATGACCACCGGCGACAGTCCGGAAGCCGCACTTGCGGTCGCGGAAAAGATCGGAATACGCGGAAACACCGTTATCACCGGTGATATGCTCGCTTCCGACGAACCCATAGATTTTTCGGATGTATGCGCTTTTGCAAGAGTTACGGCGGATATGAAGCCGCGCATAATAAGAAAATTGCGGGAAAGCGGGGAAGTAGTCATGATAACCGGCGATACCGCTTCCGACAGCGACCTGCTCGAACTCGCGGATATCGGCATTGCCGCCGCGAACAATGTAGCGGGCGCTGCATTCGAGGAATGTGACGTTGCAGTGCGCAGCGACAGCCTTGAAACTATCTCTGATATCATAACCTCCGTCCGTCAGATACACCTGAACGTCAAAAGGTGTATCGCGGTATCTATCGCGGCACTGCTGACTATGATATTTTTTGCGGCGTTCGGCCTCGCGGTCGGCGGCAGCTTCATCATCACACCTATGGTGGCTTCGCTTATAGGAGTGCTGTTCGTTCCCGCGGCTCTGTTCATGTATTTTGAAAACACATCAGACCGCAAAGACCCCACCGAACCTTCGGTATTCATCGGGCGCGGAAAGCTCCGCAAGAGCTTCTTCATCCGTCCGCTGCTTCAAGGGGCAGGACTTGCAGCCGCCGAAATAATCTACTACCTGATATCTTCCGGAGGCAGTCAGACTGTCACCGATACAGCCGAAATGATGACAGAGCTTTCACGGAGCGGGTTCTTGCTGGTGTTCGTGTTCGGCATCCTGCTTATAAGCCTGCTCAACATCGGAAAACTAAGCATCCTCGACACGATACGCTCAAAACAGACATTCGCATGGCTCACGGCGGGCATCGTCTTTGCGTTCTCGCTCATTATCGTGTTCGTTCCCGGCGTGAACACAGTTTTCGGACTTCGCGCACCCGATGTCATGTCTCTCATCATATCAATAATCATCACTGTCATATTGCAGCTCCCCGCCGAGATAATGCGGGCGACTGCGGCGCGTCTTTCCAAAAACCGATCTTAAGGAGTTAAGGAGTATTTCTGTATGCAACATATCCTCGCCGTGCTGTACGGTCTTGTTTTCGGCATTGCAAATATAATCCCGGGAGTATCCGGCGGAACTATGCTCGTAGTATTCGGCTGCTATGACAAGGTGTGCGGTGCGCTTTCCCTCAACTTAAAAGAAATAAAGAAAAACCTCATTTTTCTAATTTTCTTCGGTATCGGCGCTGCCTGCGGCATTGTCGGCTTTTCATTCGTCATCACATGGCTGTTTGAAAATTTCCCGACCGAAACTTATATGTTCTTCATCGGGCTTATCGTCGGCAGCATACCGCTCATAATAAAAAACGCGACGGTCAAAGAAAAATTCAGACCGTCATGCGCTGTTCCATTTATCCTTGCACTTGCTGTCGTTGTCGGGCTTGCAATGCTCGAACAGTTCTCCGGCAGCGGAATTGCCGACGCGCAGTTCACCGGGATTTTTTCCGCGGCACTGTTCCTCGGCGCGGCATTCATTGCAGCCGTCGCTATGATAATCCCCGGAGTTTCCGGCTCTTTCATAATGGTACTGTTCGGGACTTACCGACCCGTCATTGAATCTATAAAATCCCTCAACTTCGCTATCCTGATACCCACCGCTGTCGGCGTACTTGCCGGACTGGTGCTCGGTGCCCGTCTGATAACATACCTTCTCAAAAAATACCGTCTCATGGTATTCTCCGCTATACTCGGACTTGTGGCGGGCTCTATATATGCCATATTCCCTGCGGGGTTCGGTTTCAACCTCGATACACTTTTCGGCTTGTTCACGCTTGCGGCGGGGTTTGCGGTATCTTTCATCGTCGGGAAGCATACCACGGTTGAAAAAGACTGATCTTCTCTCTCTTCGGCTTGGCGATTATACTGCAGCACGGGATGATCTGTCAAGGGTACTCCAAATTTTTTTCCTTCGGTTATCGGGATGAAAAAATTTTTTGACAAACCATCCCACCTGCTGTAGCTTGCAATCAGCCGAAGAAAGGAGAAGAGCAGTGCTAAGTTTTCCCCTACAAAACCTACAAGTCTCGTGCATTTTCTTAACACGGTGATGTAGGAAGCATCTATGTCCGTTTCTTTACTTTCCAATGTGGAGCGCGCCGCATATTGCCATATTGCAAGTCTTATCCACATTATCGCGGCGTGTAACGTCAGGGCACCGAGTGCCCCGCCCGC
>CAMHBE010000227.1 GCA_946183095.1 uncultured Clostridia bacterium
ATATCCGTTGACGAAAACGCGGTCGGTATCCGCAGGATCGTATGCAAATTCCGCAGACAGTCTCATTACCTCTATCTCGCTTCTGGTTTTCAGCGAAACTCCGAATTTCTCGCCGTCGTTGGTTATCGAGACCGATACGCGGGCATTGCTGACATCCTCTGTCGTTGTGACGGCATAGCCCTTTTCGCCGACACGATAAGCGAACTTTACATTTATAAGATCAAGCATTTTCTGTTTCCTCCGCTTCATTCTTTTCCTCGCTGCTGCCCTCTTCTATCCTTGCGATGACCTTCTTTTCGTTGTAGCGGAAGAATACGAATCCGCCGAGCAGACAGAGAACGGTAGCTGCTGCCGCCGCGATGCGGTAGCCGAGACCGTAGCCGGCTTCACCGGGAGCGAGCGTGTTGTTGATAGTTGCAAACGCCGTGAACATTATCATTGCAAGAGCCTGACCGAGCTTCATTGCGAAAGTGCGGGCAGCGTAGAACATACCCTGACGGCTCTCTCCGGTGTCGAGCTTGTCTGCTTCTGAGATATCTGCGACAACAGCCTGCGGGAGTATGCCGAGGATAGCCATGGGTATCGACGCGAGGACTGCAACGATAATACCGCAGACAAGTCCGGGCATGGGCATAAGACCCGCGAACGTCGTGAACAGGAAAGTCACCGCGAAGAACATGAACGCAAAGGATATCAGCTTTTTCTTGCCGAGCTTCTTTGCAAGGATATTGACGGGCAGGTAGCATACCAGCGACATCACCGTCATGAGCGCGAACAGCGGGAATGTCCATGTTTCCTCAAGACCCATGAGCGCGGTGATGAAGAACGACAGACCTGTCTGGAAAAGCGTAAGTCCGAGCCAGTAGAGGATATCGGAAGCGACGAACTTGCGGAATTCCTTGTTCTTGAATGTAGCCGCCAGTGACTTGAATGCAGGAGTGGTGGAAGGGGTGGTGTCGGCGTACTTGTTCTCGTCGATCAGGAAAGACGGGATGAGCATACAGATAATGGCGATAACAGCGAGTATCGCGATAGTGATGCGGTATGCGTCGGGATAGTTTGTGTAGATCTTGTCGCCGTTCTCGATAACTTCCTCGACTGTCTTGCCGAGCTTTGCGGCAACTTCCTCATTGCTGAGCGACTGCATGAAGAACGAGGCGATGTTCGGTACGAGGTAAGCGATAGCGTTGCCTACGAAGAAAGTGACTGAAATGAAAGTGGAAAGGTTTATACGGGTCTGCTGAGTGCGTCCGAGTTCGGGTATAAGCGCGTTGTACGGCGTGCAGTAGAGCGTCATGCACAGGTAGAACAGCATGGAGCAGACGAAGAGCACGATGCCGTTCACGGGGCTCTCGCCGCTGACGGGTGACCAGAACATGAGTATGGTAACGATGCCGAAAGGTATAGCCGCAACTCTCATGAAGGGTATGCGCCTGCCGAGACGGTGTCTGAACGAGTCGGACTTGCCCGCAACGAGTGGGTCGGTTATCGCGTCAAAGATACGGCCCGACGCGGTTATCAGACCGATGATCGTGAGAAATCCGAGAAACTTGCCGTCCCACAGGAAAGCCGTCTGTCCCTTCATCAGCTCTGCCTGAGTCGGCTGGTAGAAGAAGACCAGCCAGTTTGAAACTATACCGGACAGGATAGACCAGCCGAGCTGACCTATCGCGAATATCCACAGTACCTTGTTTGATGCTATCTTTTTTTCCATAGTGATCCTCCCTTATACATTTTTAAGATAGTACACCGCCGTGTCTATCAGCGTGTCGAGTTCTTTTTCCGCGTCGGCGAAGTCATCCGACGGCAGTATCTCGCCCGCGATGAACTTCTTGCACATCTCGGTGAGGGCGTGAGCGTAGGTGATGTAGCAGAGCTTCGGGTCGATGCACTCCCGCACAGTTCCGTCCTCTATGCCTCGTCGGAATGATCTCTCGAACACGGGGTAGAAGTTTATCACCGAGTTTTCGTATTCCCTCAGTTCCTCTTTCGGAACATTCTCCCGCAGCACGAACGTGTCGAATTCGTCGAGCAGCCGCATGAAATCACGGTGTGCGGTGAACATAACGGCATACATTTTCAAAAGGTCGTGCAGCTGCTTTATCCCGCTCTGTGAAACGAACGGTTCGGTATCGAACAGACCGCCGAACAGCTTACGAAGGTCGTTCCACAGGAAGGTCATAGCCTCCGCCGCGATACCGGTCTTTGTGCCGAAGTAGCGGTACAGCGTTGCGACACCGACACCGCTTTCCTCCGCGATATCGGTCATTTTCACGTTCTCTATGCCGCGTTCGAGGAACAGCCCCGCGCATACAGCCACCGCGCGTTCCATACGTTTGTCTTTCAGGAATTTCGGTGAGAATTCCGCTGATGTGTCATTTGCCATTTGCATTCCCCCAGACGTGATAGACAGACTATCATCTGATATACAGTCTATCACATTTTTCCCGATTTGTCAATAGTATCTGCAAAATATATTTTGATGATGTCCTATTGTCAGTGCTCTTTCTTTGTGATACATTGGTCGTCTGAATATTTCGGTCGTGTCTATCACTCGCCGGTCCGCGGGTGGGTAAGATACTGTCCGGACTATGGTTCGTCCTGTTGCATTTGCAGTAAAAAACGTTTATAATATTGTAAAATGTGACGAAAAGAAAAAATTTTTCAAAAAAATGTCACAAAACGGCTGTCTCATTCGATTTATTGTTGAAGGTGCCTTACACGGAAAGGGGGATAGGAATGACCGATAACGAGCTTGACAGATGTATGCGGAAATACTATACGAGCGTTTACGGTGCTGCGCTGTGCCACTGCAAAAACCCGTCCGATGCCGACGATATAGCGCAGGAAGTATTTCTCGATCTATACACATATCGCGGGACATTTACCGGAGACGAGCATATCAAGGCATGGCTGCTGCGGTGCGCCATAAACAAAAGTATAGATCTGACGCGCTCTCACTGGTATAAGTTCTCGCAGCCGCTTGAAAGCGCGGAGTATAAAGTGCAGAGCGGGAATGAGGATAGCAGCGGCTCGGAGCTTCTGAAAACCATAATGAAACTCAACAGGAAGATCGTGGAAGTGCTGTATCTGCATTATTTTGAGGATTATCCCATCGCGGATACGGCTGAAATACTCGGCATCAGCGAAGCTGCGGTGCGGAAACGCCTGTCCCGGGGAAGAAAGCAATTGAAGAAATTGCTCGACAGTGAAAGGAACTGATAATATGGATCACAAAGAACTCTGTAAAAAAGCCTTTTCGGCAGTGACCGAAACATATCCCTGTTCCGATCACGAAACGGCATTCAAAAATGTCATAGAAAGGGCGAAGACTATGAAAAAAGATGTCAATATGAGGCAGGGAAATATCAGAGAGATGACCGTTGAACACTACGAACCGAAGAAAAGCACGAAGGTGCTCCGTGCGGTCGCGGGTGTTGCAGCCACGGCGGCAGTTCTCACCGGTGCAGTGTTCGGACTGCGCTTTTTAGCCGAGAACGGAGGTCTGAAAGAGGGCAGCTCCGACGAGCTGCGCGCGGGATATTCGCAGAATACAGCGGCTGCCACAACAGTTGAGGAGCAGCCGGAGTTTACAGCTATCTTTCAGGCATACAGCTCTGACGGGCATGATCTTTCGTCTGTGAAGGCGGAACTTCAAAAGAAATATGATGAAACAATGGAGAAAAGAAATGCACTTTTGGAGGAACTGACACGTCTCCGGACTCTTCCCGATGAGCCGGAAACAGAAAAGAGCATTGGCGAGCTTGAAAAACAGATAAGGTATTATGAAGATCTTCTGAACGAATACGGCAGGGAGATCGCCGAGCTTGACGATAACGCGGAGTACACGACAGCCACCGTGATAACGACTGCCGAAACATCCGAAACGACTGTGACAACGGAAGTGTCCGATGCCGTAACTACGGCAACAGCCGAATGGTCGGATGAAACAACGCACCTTTTCGGAGAATTGCAGGTGACAGAC
>CAMHBE010000228.1 GCA_946183095.1 uncultured Clostridia bacterium
TTGTTTTTTGTAGCATGCGGTTTTACTGCATGTCTGGACGATGTAGAAACGACCGGTCAGTCGGTTTTGGATAGGGGTGATGCGATCATTGTGCTGGCAGACACCTTCCCTATTACGTCGAATATTGACAGTTGTGATGCCATCATTTCTCAAGCAGACTCTTTCTTATTGGGTGAGGTAGAGACGAAGTACGGTTTGTTGCGCGCTTCTATCTTAACGCAATTAGCTTGTCCGGAGGGATATCATTATCCGGAAGGGTTCTGCGTGGATTCTGTGGACTCCATTTGTCTGTTCATGTATTACTCGACCTGGGTGGGAGACGGTAACTCTCCGCTGGCCGTCAATGCCTATCTGATGGACAGGAAGACGTTTGACTATTCCGGTACTTACCGTTCAGACCTGAATATAGAGGACTATTGTTCGCGTGACAAGAGTATTCTGACGAACCATCGTATCGTAGCGGCATCCGAGAAACTGGATTCTATTCAGAACGGAAACGGAGACTATATTCCTATGGTACGCATGCGTCTGAATGATGACTTTACTCAGTATTTTGCTTCTATCCAGACGTTTGAGAGTCAGGAGAAGTTCAATGAGTTATTCAACGGCTTGCTTATTGAGACCTCTTTCGGTTCTTCTACGGTACTGAATATCACCGATATCGCGCTGGGTGTCTTCTATCATTTCTCTTACAACAAAGCGGGCAAAGATACTATCGTTAATGACATGAAAGCTTTCTATGCTAATTCTGAGGTGCGTACGGTTAATCATATCCATTACCAAGATAAGGACGACTGGATAGAGGAGCTCAAACAGGATTCAGACACCTATAATTATATTATCGCGCCCGCGGGCGTGTACACGCGCCTACAGATACCGATGCCTCAGATAGCGGATACAATCATGTCGCATATGATTGTAGATATCATCGGCGAGGACACCTTGGAGAAACGTCCTTATGTGAACAAAGCAGAGGTGCGGGTAGAGGTGATGAATGTGTTTACCGGTAGTAAGAGTGAGATCACTCGTGACAACTGGTTACAGCCGGCATCGTATATGCTGCTTATCCGCGAAGAGAGTGCTGTTCGTTTCTTCAAGGACCGTGAGGTTCCTTCGGATACCTGTGCGATCTTAAGCGCTTTGACGCAAGGAACAGACTCGTTGGGTGATGCTTACTATTACTACAGTTACGACTTATCGGAGTTTCTGACCAACCAGTTGCGTAAAGAGACGCCTGATTCCCTTAAGAGACCTTTGGATATGCTGCTTATACCGGTCACGGTAGGTACTACTACGACCACAAGCGGCACCTCTGCCGTCACATCAGTACGGCAACAACAAACCATCTCTGCCACAGAAATACGTTCGGCAAAGAACGGTATGGAATTAGAGATAGTTTATAGCGGGTTCTAAAAAGAAACGCGGCTCCGAAGAGTCGCGTTTTTTAATTTCTCTATTATACCGCGTTCTTTAGTCTTACCAGATCAGCCTTGCCCAGTTTCTCTTGTGCATAGGCTTTGGTGACCGTGAAAGATTGCTGTGTACCCAGTTGTTTGTGGGTAGGTAATTCGAACATCAGATCGGTCATCACCGTTTCCATCAGTCCGCGGAGACCACGTGCACCGAGATTGTACTCCAGGGCTTTATCAACGATATAATCAAGCGCCTCTTCCTCGAAGGTGAGCTGTACATTGTCCATTGCCATGAGTTTCTGGTACTGCTTGGTAAGGGCGTTCTTGGGATCGGTCAGGATCGAGCGCAGGGCCTCACGGCTTAAGGGGCGCAGGTATGTTAATACCGGCAGACGGCCGATGATCTCGGGGATTAAGCCAAAGGACTTTAAGTCTTGCGGCGCGATATACTGGAGTAAGTTGTTCTTATCCACTTTCTCTGCTTCGCGCTGTGCCTCAAAACCAATGACTTGGGTGTTCATTCGTTGTGCTATCTTGCGCTCGATGCCATCGAAAGCACCTCCGCAGATGAAGAGGATGTTCTTCGTATCGACATGAATCAACTCCTGATCCGGGTGTTTGCGTCCTCCCTGAGGCGGCACATTCACGATCGATCCCTCGAGCATCTTCAATAAGCCTTGCTGAACACCTTCTCCACTCACGTCGCGGGTGATAGACATGTTCTCGCTCTTACGGGCGATCTTGTCTATCTCGTCGATGAAGACGATACCGCGCTGGGCTTTGCTCACATCATAATCGGCATCCTGAAGCAGACGAACGAGGAGCGATTCGACATCTTCTCCCACGTATCCGGCTTCGGTTAAGGATGTTGCGTCGGTGATGGCAAACGGCACTTTAAGCAGTTTGGCGACCGTGCGAGCGAGAAGAGTCTTACCCGTACCTGTAGAACCTACGAGCAGGATATTACTCTTCTCAATCTCCACGTCATCGTTGGACACTTCTTGCAGCACACGCTTATAGTGGTTATAAACGGCTACAGAAAGGAAGCGTTTGGCTTCGTCCTGACCAATGACATACTGGTCGAGGAAGTCCTTGATTTCTTGGGGCGTAGGCAGCGTGTCCAAGCTGAGTTCATCGTTTGCCATCTTGCGGGGGTTGGCCAAGACGAGTCGATACCCCTCCTTGACACACTCCGAGCATATGAGGGCATTATCCATGCCCGAGAACATATGCGGCATCTCACGTCCGCAGAAACTGCAAACCGGTCCCAGCTTTCTCTTAGTCATGCTGCCTTGCCTTTCCTAATTACTTCGCGTTTTTCTTCGCTGCGCGACGAGCCTGTGCCATCTGGATGTCATAAGCGATCGGCGAAGCGATGAAGAGGGACGAATAAGTACCTACGATCACACCCATGAGGAGTGCGAATACGAAGCCTTGGATCGTCTCACCACCGAAGATGAAGATAGCCAACAATACCACGAAGGTGGACATAGACGTCGAGAACGTACGGCTGAGCGTGTTGTTCAAAGCGTCGTTGATGTTGACGTTCTTATCGCGCTTCGGATAGAGGCCGTTGTACTCACGTACACGGTCGAAGATGACCACGGTATCGTTGATCGAGTAACCGATAACGGTCAGGATAGCAGCGATGAAGGCCTGGTCGATCTCCATGGAGAAAGGCATGATCTTCCAAAGGATTGCATACAGACCGAGGATGATCACGGTATCGTGTGCCAATGCCGTCAAAGCACCTACGGAGTAAGCGAAGTTGCGGAAACGCAAGAGGATGTAGAGGAAGATCACTACCAATGCAGCGAGGATAGCCCATACAGCGCTGGTCTTGATATCATCAGCGATTGCCGGACCAACCTTCTGGCTGGACATGATACCTACCTCGGCGTTGGAATCGGTCGAACGGAAGTCATCGAAGGTGATGTTCTCGCCTAGGAACGGCTTGCAGCCTTCGAAGAGGAGTGCTTCGATAGCCTCGTCCGCCTCCGCGTTGTCTTCGTGGATACGGAAGTTGGTCGAGATACGAACCTGGTTCGCGTCATTACCGAAAGTGATGACGTTCAGACCGAAGGTCTCGCCGTCCTTCAACTCAGCCTGGAAGACTTTGTCAAGGCTCTCACGAACATCTTGGGTGTTGATGTTATTGTCAAAACGAACGACGTAGTTACGTCCACCGGAGAAGTCGATACCGAGGTTCAGTTTACCGAACAAGTGCGGCTCCAGACCGAGGATAGCAAAGATCACGAGTGCGCCGGAGATGCAGTATGCAATCTTACGAGCGCCTACGAAATCGAAGTGGATATCCTGGAGGAAGTTCTTCATCAGACGCGTGGTGAAGCTGAGCTCCTTCGCGTTCTCACGTTTAGCATAGTCCTCGAGCAAGAGACGGGTGATGAACACAGCCGTCAGGAACGAGGAGATGATACCGATCATGTAGGTAACAGCGAAGCCCTTGATAGGACCTGTACCGAAGATAGCCAGGATAGCACCCGTCAGGAACGACGTTACGTTCGCATCGACGATGGCGCTGATGGCACCCTTGAAACCGTCCTC
>CAMHBE010000229.1 GCA_946183095.1 uncultured Clostridia bacterium
GTCCGTCACCGCGATATCATCTGTTCAGCCATACTGACTGTCTCCTTGAAAAAAGGTGCAGGGTGTTTATGCCCTGCACCAGTTATGTTGGTTACTTTTCGTGAGAGTGATCCTTGCCGTCGCAGTTGAAATGACCCACCGTGCCGCAGTCGGCGGGAGTATGGTCTTTTCCGTCATTTCCATTATGCTCGGGATTTCAGCAAAGTGTCTTGTTTTCCTCCATTTTAAGTACCTCCGTCATGCACTTTCAAGGCAGTCGTTGAGCTGCTGTAAAATAGCTTCTTTCCTGTAATTTTTTCCGATGAAGACAAGCTGGTTTATCCTGTCTCCGTATTTTTCGTCCCACTCGTCCATAAGGTCGGGATATGCTTCAATAAGCGCGTCAAGCTCGTTCTTTGGTATCGCCGCGAGCCACTCGGTCATTTCCGTCACACTTGCGTTGCGTCCCGCCTGCTCAAAGAGCTGGATATGCACATCGTCGTCCGAGAACCATACATATCCCTTTGTGCGGATAAGCTCCTTCGGATATTCCGCAAGCAGTGTCATGAACCGTTCGCGGTTGAACGGGCGCGCTTCCTCGTAAACGAATGAGGTTATGCCGTATTCGTCCATGCACGCTTCCTTATCGCCGGGCTCGGCGGTATTCAGCGCCCGCTGCACCGATGAGGATGCAAGCACGCCGTCATAGTCGAACTCTTTTCCGTGCATTATAAGCCCCGCGTCTATATCGCAGTTTACGCAGGGTATCATAGGCGCTTCTGTCTGTATGTCACGAAGAGTCTTCTTCACGTCGGCGAGCTGTTCCTCCGTAAGAAGGTCTGTCTTGTTCAGCAGCACTATGTCGCAGAACTCCACCTGATCTATGATGAGGTTGATTATGTCACCCTCTTCGCTCTCTGCGTCCATTTGCATACCGCCCATAAATTCGCGGTATATCCTGTCCGCATCGACTACCGACACGACCGAACTGAGATACACGTTCGTGTCGGGGCAGTCCTCCTGATAGCCGATGAATGCACCTGCTATGGAGGAGGGTTCGCTTATCCCCGATGCTTCAACGAATACCGCGTCTATGTCCGGCAGCTTCGAGATACGTTCTATCTCGGCAATGAACTCGTCACGCAGAGTGCAGCAGATGCAGCCGTTCTGCAGCTCCACCATATCCACTTGCGCCACGCGCTCCTTCTTGTCTTTGAGCAGAGACGCGTCTATGTTGATGCTCCCCATATCATTGACGATAAGCGCGATGCGCCTTTCTTCCTGCATAAGCAGGTTCTGCATGAGCGTAGTCTTACCGGAGCCTAAATAGCCCGTGATGATTATGACAGGCTTTTTCCTGCCTGTATTTTTCTTTCTGTCCATGCGCACCTCACTTCAATGTCTCCGCGAGAACGTCGTAGTTCCCGCGCATAAGCGAGAGGTATGTCGCACCGGCATCGATGTCGGCTCTGCTGACCGACTGAAGAGAGTTGAGCTCCGCGACAGTCTGATCCTTTGCCTGTGTGCTGCCGATTATGGTCTGCGCTATGGACTTGTCGGAATTTTCTATTGTGTAGATAGTCTTGCAGCCCAGCTCGTCCATTTTCTGTGTGAGGAATATTACAGTCTCGAAGCTTGCTTCCGTTTCCGCGGAGCAGCCGGAGAATGCCGCGAAATAATCAAGACCGTAATCGTCAACGAAGTATCTGAACGGGAATCTGTCGCCGAATACGACGGTTTTTATCGAAGCGGCATCTGCGAGTTTCTGAAAATCGCTGTGAAGAGCATCAAGCTCCGCGGAGTATGCGGTATAGTTTGCCTTGTAGGTATCGGCGTTCGCGGGGTCGATACCGCAGAGAGCATCTGTTATTTCGCCGCAGAGAAACTTCGTGTTCACCAGCGAGAGCCAGACGTGCTCGTCGTACTCTTCTTCATGCTCATGATCGTGGTCTTCTTCACCCTCTTCATGCTCGTGCTCGTGGTCTTCTTCACCCTCTTCATGCTCATGTTCGTGGTCTTCTTCGCCCTCTTCATGCTCGTGGTCGTGATCGTGCTGCATACCTTCCTTGACCTCTTCGAGCTTCGCCTTGTCGCCCATAGTCTCCATAAGGTTTATGACCTTCATATCCTTGTTGGCAGCGCCTTCGAGGGCATCCTCCACCCATTCATCGGACTCGCCGCCCACATAGATGAACAGGTCGCTGTCGGATATTTTGATTATGTCGTCTGCGGAAGGCTGGAAGTTATGTAGGTCAACGCCGCTTTCGAGCAGATATGTTATCTCTGCGTTTGCAGCCTTGTCCCCCATTATCTGCTTTACCCAGTCGTACTCGGGGAAAATGGTCGCTACGACCTTTATAGGCTCTGTGTCCGCACTTTTATCGGCTGCGGGAGTTTCGGACAGTTCCGTTTTCTCCGTACTGTCTGCCGCAGTTGTGGTTGTTGTTGTCTGAGCAGCAGCGGATGTGCCTGCCGCAGTGCTGTTTGCATCTTGCATTGAGCAGCCTGCAAGCGCCGACACCGCAACAAAGCAGCTTATCATCAGTGCTCCCGTGTTTCTTTTGTTGTACATAAATAAAATAGACCTCCGTAATTGAATTTATCGGTTTGGATTATTGCACGGCGATAAAAGGGTCGCAAAAAGAACCCTTTATCGGTATAAATTCAACCGTTATTCAATTCCGAAGCTCTACCTTTAATGATATTAGCGTATCGTTGTCGTTTACCGTTCGTGCAGAAAGCGAAACGGCAAGTGACAGGAATATTGCCGTAATTGCAGCAGACATCGCGGCTGCGTTCACGGAGACATTGCGGACTGTATCTATACATATTGCGATAGTGCGGCAGACCGCGCATTCATTATCGTGGGTGCAGTCGTGATCTGCGAGCTCAGCAATAAAAAGAAAGGTACAGAACAAGGACAGGCATATCATAAGTACAGTCGCTGTCAATAATGCTTTCTTTCTGCTGCCTGTCATTCTGTTCACCTCCTTTTTTTAAGATCATTCTTATTAGATGCAGTTCTTGCATTTGACTAAAAAGTCTATGCTGTCAGCCGGTACCGCTGCTCCGCAGTTTATTATCTCTTCTTTTATCCTGCGGCTTGTCTCACCGTCAACAGTGTAAACATTTCCGCACACCTTGCACCGCATATTGACCGGTATATCGTCGTTGTCGGCAAGACAATAGACGTACTCGCGGTTTTTCGGGTCGATATATCTCCGGACAGTTCCTTCGCGTTCCATTTCCCGCATCAGTCTGCATACCGTGCTTTCGGACGGGACGGATCTAATGGTATTATCGCCGTTCATTTCGGCTGCGATCTCTCTTATTGTAAATGAATATTTACTGTGAGACTTTAGAAAATCGATCAGGCATTCGCGCTTGACGGTTTTGTAAGTTGCCATAGCGGCCTCCGGAACAAAAATGAAAAAGGATTTTAAATTCGTTTTTATATTATAGCAGACTTTGCGCAGTTTGTCAATAGCTTGCGGATATTTCACTGTATTTTCACAAAAAGCCGCTTGTCTATAGTAACAAGCGGCTATATAACGTGATATTTTTTTAGAGGTGCCCTTTAGGCATCTCCGGTAATTATACATCACCACCGCCAATAAGTCAACCATAAATCACAAAAAGAAAGGAAACAACCATGAGCAAAATAGGTTATGTCCGTGTTTCCACGGAGCATCAGGAGACAGCGAAACAGCAGGAGATCATGTGCGACTATCAGGTTGACCGCATCTTCTCCGAAAAGATTTCGGGAGCGAATAAAGACCACCCACAACTCCACGCTATGCTTGACTATGCGCGTGAGGGCATCGAGATCGCTAAGGCGCAGGGAAAGTACACGGGACGGAAGCCTATCCCCACCGACTGGACGAGGTTAGAGCAGCTCTATGGGGAATGGAAATCGAAGAATATCACTGGCAGGGACTTTATGCGGAGAATGGATATGTCCGCAAACACATTCTACCGCCGTGTGCGTGAGT
>CAMHBE010000230.1 GCA_946183095.1 uncultured Clostridia bacterium
GCCAATCCTCGGCGCCTGCCACCGACCCGCCAATCCCCGCCCCTGCCACCGGCCCGCCAATCCTCGGCGCTCCGCAGATCCGTGAAGAAGATGAAGGCGCACACGGCTCCCGCAGCGATGATCGCCGCGACGAAGTTCGACATCCTTCGCTTTTTCAGCGCAAACAGTACGATGCAGACTATAAGCGCGATACCGACTGTTATCGCGTAAGCCGCGGGTTTGTAGCTGCCGCCCTGTTTGCCGCTCACGGGTGCCGTAACGGTCGCAGCCGCTGCGGCTTCAGCCGTCGTCACTTGTGCGGTCGTCACGGGCGGCTCGGTAACTGCGGGAGCGGAAGTGACAACAGGCTCGTCAGGCGGGGCGGGGAAGTCGTACAGCCGTTCGCCTTTTTCAAGCATCAGCGAGTACGCGGTGAGAGCCTGCCATACCTGAATGGTCGCTGTGTGGTTGGTTTTGCCGTCGCCGAAATGCGAGAAGCTCCCGTCGTCAAGGCGGTAGAGCAGCATCCCGTCTATCACCGTATGACCGTTCTTGATGAAACGCTCGTCCTCTGCGGATATCCCCAGCGCCGACAAAGCGATAAGCACCTGCGCGGTGCTTTCGGGGTTTTCCGTCCCCATGCTCATGTAGCCTCCGCTGTCCTGCTGTGTTTCGGAAAGCCGTCTGAGCGCGAGGTCAATGGCAGCCGTCACCTTGTCGGAACTGCCGTACTGCGGGGCGAGAGCCTGCACCGCCATTGCGGTAACGTCGGTATCGCCCATTTCGCCCGTTATTGCCCAGCCGCCGTCAGCAAACTGCATGGACAGCAGCTTGCCGGTGAGCGTATCGGTCGTCCAGCGTGTGCAGGTATAGCCGTTGTTCAGCAGATGCAGACCGTATATCATGCCCATTATGCCCTGTTCGCCGACGGAGTTTTCCGCTATCTCCGCCACAGACGGGGAACGGTCATTCACCGCGAGCATCGCAAGCGCTATCTTTATGCGGGATGTCGCGCTCGCGATCTTGTTTGTGCCGTAGTATCCCTCAAGCGCGGCTGTGTATGCCGAGAAGTCGTATTCTCCGCTTTTCGCGAGTATCAGCGCTTCCCATTCCGCCTTGCTTCCGGCATCCCGCACGAGCGCGGTATCTATCAGTTCCTGCGCGTTCGCGGCTCCGTTTTCTTTCAGCTCATACCGCATTATCCCGTCGGTGACGGCTTGCAGGTCTGCGGCACCGATATCGGCAAAAGCCGCGCACGACAAAGCGAACGCGGCTGTAAGCACTGTTATGAGCGATATTGCAAGGCGCTTCATCACTTTCTCCTGCGGGAAACGAACAGAGCGCCCGCTGCGACTACAGCTATACCCGCAACTGCCGCAACATCTGCGACACCTGTGTCGGGCGAGCCTTTGGAGCTGTCGGTCGCTGCCGCAGCATCACCTGTCGCGGGAGTTTCGGTATCCGGCTCTTCGGTCTGCGCATCATGGAAGGTAAGCTCGAATGCGGGAGGAACGAGTGTCTGTGTCTCTGACATGGCGCTTATAAGATGTACACCGTCCTCAAATGCGGAGAGCGGTATCTCGACCTTGCCCTCATCGTCGGTGACAAATCCTGTGGGTATAGCGTCAACGGTTATCTCCGCGCCGACTATCGGAACTACCACCGTGTTCCATGACTCGTCGAAGCCTATGCCGGAAAGAGTGAGCTGCAGCGGTTCATCGTCTGATGATGCTGTTATCTCACAGTCGGTGATGTCAAAGAAGCAGTAAACATCGGAGAAATTCTCCGTGTCGCTGAAAACGTAGGCATTGAGACGGTCGCCGTCGTTCAGCGGGTCAGTGAGCGCATACGCCATATTGTTGTTGATATAGTAGCCGTAGCTGCCGCCGTTCTCGATGCCCCAGAGCTTGGTTATCATAGCGCCGTAGTCGCCCTCGGCGGTGGCGTAGCCGGCATCCGCGCCGCCCTCGAACTGCTCGTTGTGAACGGTGATGAGCGCATCGTTCACGGTTATCGCGCCGTCACCGTCAGCGTCGCCGACGATGAAATCATCATACACGACAGGCAGACTTCCCGTGCCCGCGCTGAGCGTCACCTTGACTTCTGCGTCCGCGTAAGCGGAGATGCTGAGCGCTCCCATAGCGGCAATGACTGCCGCTGCCGATAAAACTGTCTTTTTCATAATAATACTTCCTTTCTTTTTTCTGCAATAAAAAACTTCCCGCAAAAGGGGAAGAATGGCTGACGTACAAAAAGTATGCCGGCTGCACTCTTCATTGCCCAAGAATGCGCGGGGAAAATGCCCCGTTCCCGCTGCGAACGCCGAGCGACCCGACTTTCGGGATATACCCACGGTAGTGACTGCTGCGACGGAATTTCACCGCGCTTCTCTCTTATCGTCCGCAATTACGGAGATATTATAGCACAAATGCGCCGGAATGTCAATAGCAAAACTTCGGGAGATCACGGGGGCGTGCATCGTATCCGTTATTGACAAAAGGCGCAAAAAGTGGTATCATATAAAAGGTATAGGGTATGCGCAGCTCGTTCCCACTCCGGCGCATATACCCGGTTACGGTCAGGCCACAGATCTTATAAGGAGCAGAAATATGTCAGGTCCTTTACTTAACTTCGATACATCGTCATACGAAAAACATGAGATAAGCTCGTTCATCTATGAGCCCGTGTTCGGTGAAAACGGAAAAGTTTCCGACTTTTGTGTTCTTTATGCAAGCAGGATGTTTGCAAAACACTGGTCCGCTGTCTGCCGCAATAAGGATCATATCGGCGCCATGCTGCGTGAGAGCGGGTTCCTCGACGACTATTCCGTGAGCATGATGGAGAGGTTCGTTACCGAGGAGCCCGTGCCTTTCATGACATATATGCCGATGCTCGACCTGCACCTTTATTTTGAACCTATACACGGGCTTCCCGAGCCTTATGCGGGATTTTACCTCACAAATATCACAAACTACGCATCATACGACGCAAAGGATCATTTTCTTCAGAACATCCGTCAGATGAAGAACAATGCCGTGCTGCTGCGCCTGAACGCCGACGGGCTTGTGGAACCGGACTATGTCTCCGAGGAGTTTGCCGCTATGATGGAATGTTCCGTCACACAGGCGCAGGACATGATGCGCGGCTTCGGTTTCTACAAGACCACTGACCCCGAGGACAGACCGCTCGTGCGCAGTATGATGAAACATCACGTCGCCTACGACGGCGGCAGTGTCCTTACCATACAGAAGATGACCGCAAAGAACAACCGTATATGGTGCAATGTCCACTATGCGTTCATCAATGATTTCGGCGAGCGCTATATTTACTGCACCTATACGGATGTGACTTCGCTGAAAGCGCATGAGGACAGGCTTCGCAACACCTATGCCGAAATGGGCGCGGATTTTTACAAGAATAACGGGAATGCACTAACGAACCTGCGCGTCGATCTTACCAAAAACGCGATAGAAGAAGTGAAGGGGTCGGATAACTTCGATACCGACTCTATCGCCATAGCCTACTCCGACGCGCTTGTCGGGCGTGCGTCTTATCTTCCGATACAGTCGGAGCGCGAGCGTTTTTTGCAGCTCTTCGACCGTACTAAGCTCATAAACGACTATCTTGCCGGAAAGCCCGAGACTTCCCTCGTGATGTATTCGAGACGCAGGGACGGTCATTACTGCTTCGTCAGGATGTCCGCGGCAGTCACGCGACACCCGCTCAACGGCAATACGGTCGCTTTCCTCACCGAACAGGAATGCAACAGCGACAAGGTGAAGGATACACTTACCGACAAGATACTCGCAAAGCAGTTCGACATGGTCGCGTATCTCGTAGACGGGCGGTACGGCGTTACCATAGGCGAAGCCGCGAAGGTGCGCCACGGCAGCATCTTCCCGACGACGAACAACGGAAATTACGAATGGTATATAGAACATCAGGTAAAACCCGTGCTGTACGGCAGCAACGAGGACATGGACGCGCT
>CAMHBE010000231.1 GCA_946183095.1 uncultured Clostridia bacterium
GATGAAGCAGGTAGGTCTTAACGTAGCGTCCGACCCGCTGATGAGCCTTGCTTACATCGGCGTTAAAGGCGGTATGGTGATACTCGTGGCTGACGACCCCGGTCCCATATCCTCACAGACCGAGCAGGATACCCGCACTTTCGCGGCGTATTCAAAGCTGCCGTGCTTCGACCCGTCT
Source organism: uncultured Clostridia bacterium (assembly GCA_946183095.1). Lineage (GTDB taxonomy): Bacteria > Bacillota > Clostridia > Oscillospirales > Ruminococcaceae > Ruminiclostridium_E. The sequence goes on from CAMHBE010000231.1 coordinate 179, forward strand.
TCGGTGCAGGAAGCGTATGACATGATCGCCGACGCTTTCGAGCTTTCCGAGAAGTACGGCACTCCCGTGCTGTTCAGACCCACCACCCGCGTCTGTCACGGCTACGCGTCAATTGACGTAAAGGACGAGAGCGAGTACAAACACTGCGCTCCCGAGGGCTTCAGGCGCGACCCGTCAAAGTGGGTCATCTTCCCGAGACTGTCGTACAATGCCCACATACGCATAGAGGAGCGCAACGAGAAGCTCTCCGCCGAACTCTCGGAATACAGCAGGAACATCATCATCCCCGAGACAGACAAGGGCTGCAAAAAAGGTATAGCTTCCCACGGCATAAGCTATGGCTACCTGAAAGAAGTCATGGCGGACAAGCCCGCTCCCCGCATCATGAAAGTAACAACGCCGTTCCCGTTCCCGGAGCAGGCGGCAGTGCGGTTCCTCGACGGACTGGACGAGGTGCTGTGCATAGAAGAGCTTGACCCCGTTATCGAGCGCGGACTGATATACGTCTGCGGCAAGTACGGGCTGAAAGTGAAGATACGCGGAAAGCTGTCCCACGACGTAAAGACCGCCGGCGAGAATACCTGCGGTTCAGTAGCGGAAAATGCCGCGGCATTCATGGGATATGAGACAAAGCGTGACGAGAAGCTCCCCGAACCCCCCGCACTGCCGGTAAGACCGCCCGTTCTGTGCGCGGGATGTCCGCACCGCGCGTCGTTCTTTGCCGTAAAAGAAGCTATGAAGGGCAGTAAGTCCGTTTTCTGCGGCGATATCGGCTGCTACACCCTCGGCAACGCAATGCCGCTCGACATGGTGGATACCTGTCTGTGCATGGGCGCCGGCGTGAACATTGCACAGGGTATCGGGCACATTGAACCCGATACGAACTGTTTCGCGTTCGTCGGGGATTCCACATTCTTCGCTTCCGCGATAACCGGCGCCGTCAATGCCGTATATAATCAGGCGAACATGACCCTCGTTATCCTCGACAACTCCACTACCGCAATGACCGGTCACCAGCCGCACCCCGGCACAGGCCGCACGATGATGGGACAGATAGTTGACAAGATAGATATAGAAGCAGTGCTGCACGGTGTCGGTGTTAAGACCGTCGAGACGGCGGATCCCCTCGACCTGAAAAACGCGGTATCGACCGTGAAGCGTGTTGCAGCCGAAAAGGGCGTAAAAGCTATCATATTCCGTTCACCCTGCGCGGTGCTGATAAAACCGGACAAGCCCGCATCCATAGACCCGGAGAAATGCGTGAACTGTAAACGCTGCATAAACTCGCTGGGCTGCCCCGGTATAGTCCTTCGTGACGGAAAGGCAGCTATCGAGAACTCGCTGTGTACGGGCTGCGGTCTGTGCAGTCAGGTCTGTCCCGTGGGAGCGATAAGCAAAGGAGGTCACGCCGATGAAAACTAATATCATGATATGCGGAGTCGGAGGTCAGGGCATCGTCCTCACCTCCAAGCTCATTGCGGCGACCGCCGTTGCTCACGACACACCCGTTATGAGCGCGGAAACTATCGGAATGGCGCAGAAGGGCGGCAGCGTTTTCAGCTTCTTACGTCTCGGCGAGGGCATAGAAAGTCCGATATTCCCCGAAGGCACCGCCGATCTGCTGATAGGATTCGAGCCGTCGGAAGCGGTGAGAATGTTCCCGTATCTGAAAAAAGGCGGCACCGCTATAGTCAACACTCACCCAATAATGCCCGTCACCGCGGCGCTGAACGGTTCGCACTATGACGGCGCGGATATGCTCGATTATCTGAAAGCAAACGCGGGCAGGACTGTGTTCGTTGACGGCGACAAGGCTCTTGCCGAGCTCGGCTCTCCCAAAGTGCTCAACATGGTGATGCTCGGAGCGGCGATAAACAGCGGACTGCTGCCGTTCACTCTCCAAGAGATAGAAGATACGATGAAAGCAACAGTAAAGCCGCAGTTCATTGAACTGAACTCAAAGGCACTGAGATACGAAGGATGAGGCGGCGATATGGAGTACAGGAAAGCGACACCAGATGACATTGAGCTGCTGATGTCACTTCGGGAAGAAATGCTTCGGGCAGTGAACAGTCTGCCCGAAGATCACAGGTTTTCGGACGAGTTCAGGGAGCACATCAGACGGTATTTTCTCGAAGGTGACCAGACTACAGTCATAGCGCTCGATAACGGAAAAGCTGCGGGGTGCGCCAGCATTTCGTACATCGAGGTGATGCCGACATTCTCACATCCGACAGGAAAACGCGCACACCTTATGAATGTTTACACAAAAGCCGCGTACCGCAGACAAGGCATCGCGCAAAAGCTTGTGAATATGCTGACAGCGGAGGCGGCAGAGCGGGGCGCGACCGAGATAGGGCTTGACGCTACCGAAAGCGGGAGACCGCTTTACGAGGCGCTCGGATTTACCTCGTCGGGATCATATATGACAAATGATATGACCTAAAATGAACACGAAGGATCTCAGGACATTTTGTCAGGATATAATCAGAAAGGACACAGAACTATGCAGATCACAGAAAAACAGCTCGAACAGGTAAACAGCCGCATCAAGGCACTGGTAAGCGCGGGCAGCTTCTACGGGAAGAAGCTCAAAGAAGCCGGCATCACAGAGGTGACATCTCCGGAAGAATTCTTAAAACTCCCGTTCTCGGAAAAGAAAGACCTGCGTGACGCATACCCCCTCGGACTTATGACAGCTCCCGAGGAACAGATCGTGCGCATCCACTCCTCGTCGGGCACCACAGGCACTCCCGTCATTATCCCCTACACCGCGAAGGACGTTGACGACTGGGCGACCATGTTCGCACGCTGCTATGAGTTCGCGGGGATAACAAACAAAGACCGCATACAGATAACTCCCGGCTATGGTCTGTGGACGGCGGGAATAGGTTTTCAGGCGGGTGCGGAAAAGCTGGGCGCTATGGTAGTTCCCATGGGTCCCGGAAACACCGACAAGCAGATAGAAATGATGATCTCGCTTGAAACGACCGTTCTTTGTGCAACCTCTTCCTACGCGCTGCTCCTTGCCGAAGAGATACAAAAGCGCGGCATTCGCGACAAGATAAAGCTGAAAAAAGGCGTTATCGGTTCCGAACGCTGGAGCAGGAAGATGCGCGACCGCATCTCCAATGAGCTTGGCATAGAGCTTTACGACATCTACGGACTTACCGAGATATACGGTCCCGGCATCGGCATAAACTGCACAAAAGAATCGGGTATGCACTACTGGGACGACTTCATCTACCTGGAGATAATCGACCCTAAGACCGGCGAACCCGTTCCCGACGGCGAAATGGGCGAGATCGTGATAACCACGCTCGTCAAGGAGGGCGCACCGCTTATCCGTTACCGCACGCACGATCTTTCCCGCATCATACCCGAACCCTGCTCCTGCGGAAAGCATTTCCCACGCCTTGACATGATAATGGGCAGAACGGACGACATGATGAAGATAAAGGGCGTAAATGTATTCCCGAGCCAGATAGAGGAAGTGCTCGCGGCATTCCCGGAGATATCAAGCGAGTATCAGATACGCATTTCCCACCTTGACGGCAAGGACACCATGCGCATTTATGTTGAGACTACCGGCGACATCGACTTTGCCGACCTTACCAAGCGCATTGCCGAGAGGGTCAAGAGCCGCATAGGATTCACTCCTATCGTCAAAGCGGTGGAAGTCGGCGTTCTCCCCCGCAGCATGAAAAAGACCGCCCGCGTCATCGACGAGCGCTACAATGAAGAGTAAAGCAAA
>CAMHBE010000232.1 GCA_946183095.1 uncultured Clostridia bacterium
TTTATGAAACGCCTCAGCGTTATCATCTGAACATAGCTTTTGCTTTTGCAAGGTATTATAACACACCCACTATCACAGCAATATCACAAAAAACGGCGGTTTTGGCACTTTTTCAAAAAAAGTCCGAAATTTCTGCGCTTTGCACAATTTCTCACAAAATGATTTGTACAACAATAACAAAAAACCGCCGCGAGAGAGCGACGGTCATCATTCTGTTTTATTGGTTAAGTACAGCCCAGCTGTACTGGCTCATATATTCTCCTCTGTATTCCGAAATTTCATTTCTTTTCAGCGCCGTGTAATAATCGCAGCGTATTTTCTTCGCGTCGACCGCGTAAGAGTCACGGCTTTGTATGAATATATCCGCGGCTCCGTACTCTTCGAGCTTCTGCCGTAGCTCATAGGCAAGCTGCGCTAAGTATTTGCGCTGTTTTACATCATCGGTCGCCTCGTCCTGCCACAGCACGGCGCGTATCTCGGCATTCGTTGCCGTCGAACCGCGTCTGTCGATAAGATAAGCGAAGAACTCCTTTACCTTTGCGCGTCCGAAGTGTACCGGCTCTCCGTCAAAGAACACCTCAAAGCTGCCGAGACACCGCACATACAGCCCCTTGTAGATCTCCGACACGGGATAGCGCAGGTTTGCAAGAGCGCGGGAGAGATCCTCCGGCAGAACTGGCTTGACTATATAATCGCTGACATACAGCCGCACAGCGTCAAGCGCGTACTGCGGGAAGCCCGTCACCATAATGACATTTATCAGCGGACGGTACTGCTTCATTTCCTTCGCTATCGTAAGTCCGTCCTTTACCGGCATCTTTATGTCGAGGAAAGCCACGTCGAACTCACACTCCCGGAATAGTTCAAGCGCTTTCTCGGCTTCATCGGCTGTCTCGATATGCGCGTCGGGAACGACCTTCTTCAGCATTCGTGAAATGTCGTGCAGAGCGCTCTCTTCATCATCAACTATCAGTATTCTCATCGCGTTTTCCTCTTTGTACAACTTTCTGTTTACAGCGAGCCGCTTTCGCCCCCTCGTATAATTCCGTTGCGCGTCGTCCGGTACTTCGGGAACGCTCTCGCCTTCGGCGGACAGCTCCGGAGCTTTCGGTATCTTTATCCGCGCAAGCGTTCCCTTGTCCGGCTCACTTATGATCTCCAGCTTTCCACCGCACATCATTTCAAGGCGCTTTCGCAGATTTGAAAGCCCGATATGCGACCTGTCATCGTCTTTCGGTTCCTCGAAGGTAAATCCCTTTCCGTCGTCCTCGACCTCTATGATATGCTCCGTATCTGTCGCGAAGCTACGCACAGTGACCGATCCCTTGCCGGTCTTACTCTCGCGGATACCGTGATTGACCGCGTTCTCCGCAAGCACCTGCACCGAGAACGCCGGAATGAAGAAGTCCTCGTCACGCAGGTCATACACGACATCGAGCGACTTGCCGAAGCGTTCCTTTTCCATATACAGATAATCCCGCACGGTTTTAAGCTCGCGACCTGCTGTTATGCAGTTTTCCTCCTCCAGCAAGTCTATACTGCCCCGAAGAAATCCGGAAAAGTGGTTTATAGCGGCTTCTGCGCGATCCGGCTCGTCGAGATACGCGCGTATCGCAGTGAGGCTGTTGTAGATGAAATGCGGCTGTATCTGCGCCATAAGGAGCTTGGTTCTGTCCTGTTCGAGCTCAATAAGGCTTTCGTAGAGTTTTTTCTGTGTTTCGCTGTGATTGATCGCCGCGAGGAAGAAATAATAAACAAGTATGTTCAGAGCGATGACCGTCTCGGTATGATCCTTAAGGAAATTATTCTTTTCACCTATCACGGTAATGATCGTCGATAATGTGATAAACAGCACTATAATACCTTTCGATCTCTCGTTTTTGCCAAGAATTCTTATTGAATATACTCCGAGCGCGATCACATAAAAAAGCGTCGCTGCAGCAGGGATCACGGTCAGAGGACCTACTTGATACTCGTGTCCGACCCCGTAATAATAAATGATGCGGGTGTCAAATATATCTGTAAATACAAGGATAAAGTTTACCGCATACGGTATCGCCATTAGGAATTTATGCTTTATCGGAGCCACGAGATACAGCTCCAGCATCGCGGCAAGCGGATACAGCCAGTATGTCGCCGCGCATTTGTAATACAGTATCCTGTGGCTCCAGCCGTATCTGTCACACATCAGCTCGACAGCCTGCAATACCGTGATCGCCAATGTTATCCCTATTATCAGCCACACATAATTCGTACCGCTTATCTTCATCTTCCGGTTGCCTATTAGCATGATGATAAGCGCGGATAACAGCAGCAGCGTAATATAGTTGTCCTGTATGTATGTGCCGAATGTATATGTCAGCAGCGGGATCACCGGCTTTCCGTCAGTTTTATTGTTTATAGATTTTAGAATTATTATAGCATAATATTCTGAATTTGTAAACAGAAAGATCAATTTTTGAAGACATAAAAAATGATCTCCCGAACAGAGCCACGATCCGGCTCTATTCGGGATAGTATTATTCAATATCATCATCAACCACAACAAACGACTGCTTCTTCGTCTTGACCTTGCCCGACATCGGAACTTTCATCTGCTGCGGCGGAGGCGGCTCCTGAACGGTTATCCCATACTTCACCACTATTGCCTTCTCAACCTCTGCGACATCGCTGTAACACACCTTACGCTCGGATTTTTCGGGAATGGAGTACGGCTCTTTCTCAAACACAATGCCCCATTTGAAGAACAGTTTTAACACCGTCTGCATCGGGTGACAGCCTGTTTTCATCACGACGAAGTGACCTTTCGGCATTGACTTCAGCTCATCTACGGTCATGAGCGGACGCTCGATCATCTGAAGCTGACGGTTGTTGCCGTCGCGTCCTGCCGATCTTGTCAGCGAACCGGACAGCACGGTCTGCTTTCCGAGAATCGCGGACATAGCCTCCGCGGTCTTGCTGTTGGGAGCGAAGGAGCCGACCTCTGTTTCTTCTGAAGCAAGCACTACTGCGCAGGAAATGTCTCCCGAAACAGAACCCACCACAACAATTCTTAGTTCTGATGAAGCAGAGAGCGATTCAACTGTCGCCATTGCTCATTTATCGTATCGCGTAGTTCTGCATCCTCGGTAAGCGTGACAGCGTTCGGAACAGCCAATGACAGGTTTCTTAGCTTTTCGCCGAACTGTTTATTCCATTGTTCATTTGTGATACCGATATTCTGAAATTTATCCCAATAGAGATTCCCGAACAGTAAATAATAACAGAAATACTCGTCCACGATAGTCTTGTCAATGAGCTCCGCAAGCTCGGCTGTATTGTGTACGTCAAATTCCGCAAATTCGTCAAGCGTTCCGAGAAGAGCGTCAAGCTCCGGGTATTCCATTTGCTCTATCTTCGCTATCGTTTCGTCCGTGACCTTTGCGCCGAATGTGTCAACAAACCACTTATATGTATTGAAGCTGTCGGTACGGTTATCCTCCGGCCACGGCGCAGTCGGTTCCGGTGAAAACGCGACATCGTTCATATAAAAATTGTTGCTGTATGCGCCGACTATTGCTACACCATCGTGTGTATATAAAAACATGAATAATGCTGTGAAGATCGCCGCTGCAATAATATACCGCCGTGCAAATATCTTTCTCAATTCATATAAAACTATCCTCATAAGCTCACCTTCTTTATCTTTCTTATTGCAAGTGCGCAAAGCACCGCGAACAGCGCTCCCCACGCGGCTATAGAGTATGCTTCAAACCACGGAACTGCGATACCGCGCTCGGACACGGCAAACCAGTTTCCCACACGGTTCAGCAGCAATATCACGGGATTTGATATTACCGCGAAATTGTGTGCCTCGCGGGGCGTTCCGGTGTATGACGCATACAGGAGTATCGTAAATATCAGCGCTCCGGCGGCTCCGAGATACAGATTA
>CAMHBE010000233.1 GCA_946183095.1 uncultured Clostridia bacterium
TTTTTATAAAAATAATGAAATTTTTACAAAAAACCGTTTCAGCGCACCCATATCGCTTATAACTTTCCGGTAAACGGCTGCGGTATAGCCGAATACGCTGTCGCGCTCATCATCGGTGACGGGGGAGACCTCGGCGTTTCCGAATTCGCACTTCTCGAAGATATCCACGACATCGGTCATGAACGCGTTCGAGCCTTTCATCTCGATGCTTCCGTCCACGCGCTGCGCAAAGTCCGCCATAAGCTCGTGTTCGGGTTCCAGCCGCTTTAGTTTCAGCAGCTTCAGCACAAAGCGGTACATAGCCGAAGCCGCTTCCGTCGGCGGCATCCTGCGAAATCCTGCGAACAACTTCTTTTCCGCCTTGCCGACGCTCTTCACGAACATTACCACGATTATCACCAGAGCTGTCACCACGACCCCTATAACTATGAACGGCAGGAGTTTCAGCATCAGTTCCGCAAATTCATTCCTGTCAGCCGGTGAATTTTTCCCGGTATCGCCGCCGCCGTCGGTAAATGACGGGGAAGTGGTATCGTCGTCCGCCGCAGATGCGGTATCTTCCGGCACAAGTGTCGTTTCGCTGACAGAAGAATCCGGCGCGGAGGTCGTTGTTTCCGCAGACTCGGTCAGTTGGGGCGCAGATGTCGTCTGTGCGCCGGATCTTTCGGGCGCAGGATAGTCCCCGTACACTATCTCCGCGTAACCGGGGACAGCCACGGTCGGGTCAAACGGCAGCCAGCCCACGCCGCGGAAATAAACCTCCACCCAGGCGTGCAGCATACGTTCGCTCAGGGTACATTTGTAGCTTCCGTCGCTCTGTTCTGTGCCGCTGCCGGGATACACCACATATCCCGTGATGTAGCGGGCGGGGATGTCCATTTCACGCAGCGCAAGCGTCATAGCACTCGCAAACATGGCACAGTGCCCCTTGTGCGTATCGTACAGGAACTCGCTGAGGCGGTCGTCGGCACCGCTGTCCTCCAGCGAATAGGAGTAATTTTTCGCAAAATACTCGCATATCGCCTGTGAATATCTGTACCGCATACCGTTGTCGGCAGGGTAGTGGCTGCTGTACATTGCGGCGCTCTCGCTCGTCGGGTAAAATCTTTTAACATCATCAACGAACTGCCGTATCGCAGACACACCTTTCTTCTTGTATGTCTCCTCGATAAACCCGCGGTACTTGTTTATCTGCATCATATAAACTTCATTTGTCATATCCGGCACAGATATCGACCCGCTGAATATCGCTCCCGCTTCATCCTGTCCGTTGTAAGGTGTCAGAGCGCTGTCGAGCAGCATCTCATCGTAGTCGTTTGCCCACGAACCGTCCGCGCAGAAGTCGGGTGTCAGCGCAAGACCTTCATAATTGCCGATAAAGCCGCTCTTTGTACGCAGTATAAAGTCTCCCGAATAGCTGTAGCTGCTGCTCGACTTATAGTTCAGTTCAAACGCGGCGAGCGGCTGGAAAACCACTCTCGTGTTGCGCAGATACTTCACCTTGACCATTTGCAGCGGCATAATGTCGTCAGGCTCCATTCCGAGCGCATAACGTATATATCGTCTGAACACCTGATATTCCGTCTCGGGATAGAAATAATCCGCGACGGTATCATCATACCGCTCTGCGACAGTGGATACGCTCGTCCATGAATCCCCGGCAAAATCAACTCCGATATCGCCGCGCAGATATACCGGTATATCATTTCTCGAAAGCGAGACTTCTAGTACGGCGCGGTCACCGGAATTTGGCGGCTCTATGCCTATGCTGCCCGATATACCTCCGTACTCGTCATCACTGAAATAGTTCTTGTCGTCGGCGGTCCCCAGCGGTGTTCCCAATACCTCGCCTATCCTGTCCATGACCTCGGTGCCCACTGCCGCCATAGTATCAAAAACCTTTTTATAGCTTATCCCCATTCCTTCCGGTATCAGCGCAGCCGTACCGAAAAATACCGCCGCAGACACTATTGCTGCCGCAACAAGGTTCGGCGTATATCTGTAATACTGTTCCGTATCACTGTTCACCCGTTTTTTCAATATATAGAACCGTGTGCGTTTTCGATAAAGCGCATCACTTCTGTGGGCGGACATTCTTGACGGGGTGCTGCCTTTTCCGAAAATGAACCCGTTATCGAGGTCATAGCTTGACGATATAGCTGTAAATCCGAACACACAAACAAGATAAACGAGAAAATCAGGCAGGAAACTTGCGTTCTCGGATGCCACAGCGGGGGCGGTCACGAGAACTATCGCGGCTACCGGCACGATCATTCTGAACTTCGCACGGACGGCGGCAGTAAACATGAGTGCAGTCAGCAGCGCAAGGATCACGGCTGCCCAGAAGAACGCAGTGTTCATTTTGAGCGTTTCCGCAGCCGAACCACCCATTATCTTATACTTGTTATGCACAAAAAAACCCGTGGTATCTATCAGACGGCTGTTGAGTTTCAGCATCATGTGATCCCAGAAATAGAGCGTACCTACGTATATATCCTGTCTGAATATCCATATTGCCGCGACACCTGCGAGTGTCACACCTCCATATACGAACATCGGCGGGAAGAGCATTGCCATAATATAGACCGCAGCGGATGCCCCCACGGTTATGCCTACCGGTATCAGAATATTCCCCGTATAACCATAGAGCTTGCAAAACACCGATATAAGCGAACCGGACATAAGGCACAGAAAAGCGAGCCTTACCCACATCAGCATGACGGGAGAAGGCTTACCTGCGAAATAATCCTCATGAAAAACTTTCTTATCGTTTATATCTGTCTTTTCTTTCATTGCTCAATTCAAAACAAAACCTTCGAGTCTTGTGTACCGACAGCTCGCGGTGATATAGGACGCGGCTTGCTGCGTTTCTGCGATCATTATGTGGAGCGCGCCGCACATTGCCTGTTTGCAAGTCTCAACAACATTATCGCGGCGAGTTACGTCACCACGCCGCGCGTGGCGCCCGCCGCGCAGGCGAAAAATCTCAAGCGGCAGCGCCCTCTCGCCCTCTCAAGCGTCAGCGCCCTCTCGCCCTCTCTCACAACCTCTGTGACAGCGAGTTTCTCAGCGAAATTGCAACGTCTTCGGGGTCTATGCGGTAGACTGCCGCGTTCTTGGCTGCCTGCACTTCTGCTGTAAGCTTTGCATCGGGGTCTGAGGCGGTGAGGTAGAGACGTATCTCACCGCAGAGATCGCCGATCTCACGGACTATGGACGCGAACACCTCAGCGTCAGTCTCCGGAGTGATAATAAATACCGGCTCCGTTCCTGTCAGTTCTTCTGCGGCTCTCGGAACGAGGGCTTCGGCACCGGCTCCGTTCTCTGTTACCGGGAGCACCGCGAACACCGAAACAAGATGCTCGTGGGCTTCGGGTCTGTCGGCGGGGAACACATCCACCTCTCCGTCGGCGGGACGGTAGATGTTCACAGCTGTCCGTCCGTCCTCTATTATCTTCTTTGTCAGTGCAAGGGCTGTTTCCGCCGCGGCATCCGCTGCACGCAGGTCGTCTTCCTCTTCCGGCGAGAATGAGTGCATATCAGTTATTATCAGCGCACTGCTGCCGAGGTTCTGCTCCGCCTGCTTCACCATAAGCTCGTCCTGCTTTGCGGAGAGCTTCCAGTGTACGCGTTTCAGCAGGTCGCCCTCCTCATACGGTCTTACCGATGAGAACGTGCTGCTGTCCATGAACGACACCTTCGTTATATCGCTGTCGAAATCGTCCGTACACAGTGACGCGGCTTCGTCCAGCAGAATCCTTCGCGGCGTGACGGTTATCGTACACACGGGGGAGCGTCGTATCCGGAACCTGAAAATCCGCAGCAGGTCATATATCACGGCATCCTCAACGCCCAGCACATACTCCCCGCGGTAGCGTATGCTGCCCGTGAACACATACTCCGTCCGGCGCAGTGCCGAGGTGCTCAGCA
>CAMHBE010000234.1 GCA_946183095.1 uncultured Clostridia bacterium
ATAAGTCCCGCAGGAACCCGGACCTTACCGACAAGATCGCTATGGATGCGTTCAGTGCCTTAAAGAATTATATACCGGATAAAAACGACAGTATGGCTAAGACTATAATCAAGTCCATGACTGCCGCGCCGCAACTCATATATCTTCCCGGCTCGTTCAAAGCGGTCATAGACCTTGAGATAGACGTGTCGGCGCAGAGCGGTGCGTATCTGCAAAAATGCGCTCGCTGCGGGGATTACTACATACGTGACGAGGAATACGATTTTGATTATTGCAGCAGGCTGCAGCGTGACGGAGGCGGTACCTGCCTCGAACTGATGAAGATAGACGATCCCGAGCTTGCCGCCGCAGCAGCCGCGATAACCGTAGATGCGGATGACAGCGCGGTACATGATGAGGGTGAACCCAATATCGTTTATGTTGACAAGGAGACTGTCACTTCCAAAATGGATCAGCTCTATAAGGAAATGGCGGCAAGAGTGAATGTCGATCTGACACAGAGGGATTTTTCGCGGTGGTATCAGCGTGAACTGCGGCTGAAAGACGATATACTGCTCGGAGAAGCGGGGGAGAAGGAACTCAATGAATTTATAGAACTTTCCCGCGGAGACGAATTTGCATCAAAGAAGCAGGCTCCCGTATTCGAGGAGCGTGAAAGGGAAGAACCGGAGGAAGAAGAAGCCGAGGAATACACCGAAAGCGGTAAGCCCGTCAGAAAGTTCGTGTTCGAGAAGGTTGACCGCGAAACTACGACTTCACCAATTTCATCTGCTGCTCCCGCTCCATCGACGCTTGCAGAATCCGAGAAGCTCACCATGGACGCTGTCAAGAAGCTGCTCGGCACCGAAAAAGTCCGCAGCGGTGCGCAAAGACAGGATCCGGCGGCTCGTCAGGCTTATCTCTACGGCCGCGCACAGCAGTATGACCCTGCCGGAACACAGGCTTACAGCTACCCGTCACACGGGATGCCCACGCCGCAGCAGAATCCGCAGTCGGGATTTGCCGGGGCAGCTGCGGCTTACGGTAGTCAGAACGCATCGGGAGCACAGTTCAGTCCGTTTTATCAGCAATTCAGACCGCAGGGAACTTCCCGCGTTATAAAAGGCGGTGCCGCTCCCGCACAGGGCGAAAATCCCATAAGACCGAGAACTGTGGTGATACCGAACGGCAGCGAGCCACATTCCTCCGACAGCCGGCGTGAACTGCTCGAACGGCTTAATGAGCGTGCTGCGGTGAGGAAAGCGTCAGCCGCTGCACCGGAAGATAATGCAGACACTGCGAATACCGCAGGATCTGCCCCGATAAGACCGCTTCAGCCTTCGGCTCCCGCAAAACAATATGATGCTCCCGATGATGAGGGGGATGACGATGTAAAGGTGTTCGTTCCGCGCAGAAACAACATTTTCAGATCAAAGCAGACCGATGAATATATAGAGCCGTCACCGTATGAGAAACTTCGGCAGGCGATAGAGGACAGGGAAGAGCGTACCGCCGCACAAGCGGAAGAGGAGCTGGCGGGGCAGATATCCGCCGAGGAGTTCACGCCGGCTGCACCCGCAAGCGCGATCTCCGCATACAGAGGATACGGTGCGTCGGAAAACAACATCGCAGACGGCGGCAGGGACGAAAAAGCCGGGTTTGCGCACATACTAGACGGCATCACTCGCGAGGACGGTTTCTCACGGGATGAGGGCGTTGTGGATTCCGACGGTCTTCCGGTATCTCACAAGACGAAGCATCTCATGAACGCGGTGTTCGGTCCTTCCAAGGCAAGTCCGATACTGCGTGTTAAACTTGACGATGATGATGAATAATTGACACAAGAGGTTACAGCAATGCCCGGTTTATCAAAACGCACGGCGGATTTCACCGATTCGGTGATCCGCAGAATGACAAGAATATCCAACAAATTCGGCGCGGTGAATCTTTCACAGGGATTTCCCGATTTTGCGCCGCCGGATGCGCTCACTACGCGTCTTGCACAGGTTGCGAACGAAGATTTCCACCAATACTCCATAACATGGGGAGCGCAGAACTTCCGTGAAGCTCTCGCAGAGAAGTATGAGCATTTCTCCGGTCAGAAGGTCGATCCGAACGGTGAGATAGTCGTGACCTGCGGCAGTACCGAAGCTATGATGGCGGCGATGATGACGGTCGCCGATCCCGGCGATAAGGTTATAGTGTTCTCGCCTTTCTATGAGAATTACGGCGCGGATACGATACTTTCCGGCGCTGTGCCGATATATGTCCCGCTCGTACCGCCGGATTTCACGTTTGACGCCGATTTGCTTGAAGAAGCGTTCCGTCAGCACCCCAAAGCGCTGATACTCTGCAATCCCTCCAACCCCTGCGGTAAAGTATTTCTGTACGATGAGCTGAAAACTATCGCCGATCTTGCGGTGAAATACGATACTTTCATCATAACCGACGAGGTGTATGAGCACATAGTTTACCGCCCATACGAACACACTTATATTGCCACGCTGCCGGGTATGCGGGAACGTGTGATACAGTGCAGTTCGCTGTCCAAAACGTACTCAGTAACAGGCTGGCGGCTCGGATATATCATAGCAGCACCGGAAATAATAGATACCGCCAAGAAGGTGCATGATTTCCTGACGGTGGGTGCAGCCGCACCATTGCAGGAGGCGGCAGTTACCGGGCTGAAATTCGGTGACGAGTATTATGAGATGCTGCGGGAGGAATACACCGCCAAACGCGATCTTTTCCTGAAAGGTCTGGACGACCTCGGTATTGCGCATACCGTACCGCAGGGCGCGTACTATATACTGCTCGACATTTCGGAATACGGCTATGAGAGCGATCTCGACTTCTGCGAGAAACTCGCTGAACGTGTCGGTGTCGGCGCGGTACCGGGTTCGAGTTTCTTCAGGGAACCTGAGAACCGCTATATAAGGCTTCATTTTGCAAAGAAAGAAGAAACGCTGAATGAAGCGCTGTGCAGATTAGAGAAAATGAAAAAAGTGATGTAACACTTATTCGTCGGAAGGGTAATTCCGAACTGTGAGGAAAAATAAAAATTATGCGTGTAGTTGCACTTATAGAAAACACGAGCGCGTCCGATAAGCTCAAAGTCGAGCACGGCATCTCCCTTTACATAGAGAACGCGGGAGTAAAGTACCTTATCGACACAGGCGCGTCCGATAAACTGCTGTACAATGCAAAACGGCTCGGGGTCGATATCTCCGGGGTCTCGATCGTCCTGATATCACATAATAACTATGCTCACACAGGCGGGCTTGACGATATATATAAGCAGAACAAGAATATCACGATATATGCTAAGAAGGACTGCCTGAACGACTACTACCTCAAACAGTCGCTGATACGCGTTCACATGAACAAGTTCGGCTATCTGCACGAGGAGCATCCCGACAATTTCATTCTGTACAGCAATTTTCAGCAGATAGACAGCGGTTTTTTTGCAATGTCCAATGAACATCCCGATACATCGTTTTACTGCGAGGACAAGAGCCTTTTCATGAAGAAGGAAGGCAAGGTCGTGCGGGACGATTTCGGACATGAAGCGTTCTATGTGATATTCCCGGACAATGACCGGAGCGCCGGAGCAGTAGTTATATCGCCCTGTTCGCTGTGCGGTATCACAAATGTGCTGAAAACTGTTAAGAAACGCTTTCCGGGTTCCGCGATACAATGTGTTATAGGCGGTTTTCACATGATGGGAAATTCCACAAAGAAACTGTCCTGTTCGGTCGATCACGTTGAAAAGACCGTCAATGAGCTTATGACCATAGAAACGGGGACGATATACACATTCCACTGCACCGGACTTACGGGCTATGGGATAATGAAACAGCAGCTCGGCGACCGCCTGCAGTATTTGCAGACGGGCGAGGAACTGACGTTCTGACAGCATAATCATCATCTATCATAAAAAGGAGACAC
>CAMHBE010000235.1 GCA_946183095.1 uncultured Clostridia bacterium
CGGGTAGTCAACACCGAAGTTATGCCCCGCAACTGTTAGCGGTGCGTGCCACAGTCCCCATATCACGCCGCCGACCACCACCGCGGCGGGCTTCGGCATGAGTTCCATGAGCTTCGGCATCATATATCCGCGCCAGCCCCATTCCTCGCCGAACGCGGGAAAGAAGCATATCACCGAGCACCCTGTCTGTAGCAGTAAAAGGCTGATGCTCTGCATATTCACGTTGTTGAAAGTATCGCCGAGGCTGACGTCGTTCATGAAAACCGCCCATATCAGAAACGCCGATATCGAGGAATACGCGAGCGGAACGATCACCGAAGCCGTGAAATATCCCATTTTCCCCTTGGTGTTCAGTCCGAGGTAGGTGTTCTTAAATCCCTCTTTCGTAACAAGACGGGTGATGATATGCGCTATCGACGGTATCATCATGCCGAACACGCCCACGCAGTAATTCGCGGCTGCCGCGTCGGGGTTTTCCGACACAAATATCGGCTCGCCGAAATATGACCACATCAGGGGTACTATTATATAAAAAGGTATAAATGATATTGCAAGAAAGATAAGCAGCCGCTTTATCGCAGGTTTGCGGGAAGAATGTTCATTCGCGTCGGAATCGTGTACAGCATTGTTCCGGTCATTGTTCATAGTTCTCCGCCCCCTTTCTGAATAACTTCACGGATATTTTACAGGAAATATAATACGCGGCGATAGAGAAGAACGGGAACAGACTTATGAAGAATATCACATTGCCGCTTTGCAGCTCTTTTATCAAACTCTCCACAGGATCATCGCCGTTGAGCAGGAATGAGAGATCGCCGAACATCAGATAGATCATACCGATCATCAGGATACTTGCTATGACCGCGCCCTTTATCTGCATTCCGTGTTCAGAGCCGAACCGTATCATGAACGGTATCTCCACCGAAGAAACGAACATACGCCAGCAGAATATTACCACAAGCACCACCGAGAGAGAAAGCATACCTCCGGTCATTGCGACTGTGAACACGTCAGTTATAAAGCCGATGAACAATATCGCGAGATTTACGACAAGAATGTAGTAGTATTTTGACTCAACGTGTCCTTTCGAGCCGGTGGGGACGGACATTGCAAAAGCACAGTTCAGCTTCCCCTCATCTGTTCTGAACACCTCTCCCGATGCAAAAGCCGGGAGCATGGAGCCAAGATAGTATGTGAGCGCGAAAACAAAGGTCATTTCCCGCGCTGTCTCTTCGGTAAACACCTTATTTCCGGTAAAGATCAGCAGGAGAACTATAACAGCGGAACAGAATAGCTGCGTAATGAGAGAGAAAAGAAAAGATGTCCGGTTGACATAAAAGTTTTTGTAAAGCAGCCCGCTCATTATTTCTCCCTCCTTTTGTAAAGTCCGTATATCACCGCGAAGCCGATCGCAAACACACCGAGCACGATAAAAGGCAGGAACGGCATAAGCGCTTCGCAGAACGAGACGATGCTGTCAAACTCTATCTCCTTGCCGTGTTTGTCCATGCCGTTTATGAAAGCAAATATCCAAATCGGGACCATTATCGTTCCGAGAAGAGCGAGCATCCCCTTCTCTATACTGTGCAGAAGCATAGTATAGATATTCCCAAGAACGGTGAATGCCGCAATAAACGATATCGCCGTTAAAGCGAGCGCGTACTCGCCGCTTGTAACGCCGGTACCCTGCACCGCTCCGACTATGTTCATATACAGAAAAGACAGGACTATCGAGATACAGAAGTATATCATATACATCACGATCTTCGTCACCGCGCGTTTTGCAGGTGTCACGGGAGTACAGCGCATGAAACGCTTCCACGAAACGAGCTCGTCACGACCCGATACTGACAGTTCCGCCATAATGCCCTGACCGCCCATTATCACAGGAAGAATCTTCATCATAAAGAATACGCTGGCGCGCATAGCGTCGGTTTTTTCCTGTATAGCCTGCCTTGCTTCCTCTGTTTCGGGTTCACCGAAAACGTAATGTATCATCTTCCCGATATTTCCGTACTCGAAACTCATCATTACGAGGAAACAGAACAGCGCGAAAGCAAAGAACATTATCATACCGACCCGCAGGTCTTTTTTCGCAAGATACACCTCGCGGTACAGCAGAGCTCCGATTTTTCCTCTCCTTATCTCCTCCATTACGACCACTCCTTTTTCTCGCGGTTGACGTAGAACAGCATTATCTCTTCGAGTGTGGTCTTTTCCACCGTCAGACCGGAGTATTTTTTAGCTGCCCCTGCCCTGTCCGCAGTAAGCACTTCCGCACCGAGGTCGGTCACGCGTGCGCTTACCGTATCGGCGGGGTCGATCTCCTTGAAGTCCGCTTTTGTGCATTTTATCATACCGTGAGAATCAAGCACTTCGTCCTTGTACCCCGTGAGCAGCACTTTCCCGCGGTCGATGAATGTCACGCAGTCGGCTATCTTTTCAAGGTCGCTGGTGATATGGGAGGACATCAGCACGGAGCGTTCCCCGTCGATCAGGTATTCCCGGAACATATCGAGTATCTCGTTACGCACGACGGGGTCAAGTCCGGTGGTCGCTTCGTCCATTATCAGCAGTTCGGCGTTATGGGAAAGCGCGGTGGCTATCTGCATCTTCATCTTCATGCCCTTTGAGAATTTCGACAGCTTCTTTTTCACCGGCAGTCCGAACCTGTCGCAAAGCTCAAAGAAGCGCTTTTCGTCCCACGCACCGTACAGTCCGGAGAACATCTTTGACAGAGCCGCACCGGTGAAGCTGTCATGGAACGGCAGTTCGTCGAATACCACGGCGATGCGTCCCTTGACATCGTATTCGTCCTTGATGTGGTCTTTTCCGAGCAGCTTTATCTCACCGCTGTCGATACCTATGATGTTCAGCATGGCGCGGATAGTGGTGGTCTTTCCTGCGCCGTTCTGTCCGATGAAGCCCATTATCGTGCCTTTCGGGACATTGAAGGTCACGTTGTCGAGGGTGAAACCGTCGTATTTCTTGGTTATGCCGTTTATTTCTATGGCGTTGTCGTAATCAGTCATTGCCGTTCTCTCCTTCAAACATAAGTGTAAGCATTTCCTGCATCTCGTCGAGCGTAAGCCCGCACAACCTTGCTTTTTCACAGGCTTTCCCGAGTATCTCCTCCACCGAGCGGACGGCTTCCTCACGCAGGAAGTCGGTATTCTGCCGCTTGACGAAGCAGCCTTTCCCGGCGAAGTTCTCGATATACCCGTCGCGTTCGAGCTCTTCATAAGCGCGTTTTGTGGTTATAACGCTTATACGGAGCTGTGCGGCAAGCGTTCTCATTGACGGCAGGGCGTCCCCCGCAGTCAGGCTGCCGTCCATTATCTGAGCCTTTACCTGTGTTACTATCTGCTGATAGATAGGCTCGTCGGACGAATTTTTTAGAATGATATCCATGTGCACCTCAATATTGTATATATACGTTATACACAGTATAGCATACACATACACATTTGTCAATACCCTTCCGCAAATTTTTTTCCGGAGCGTCTTGTTACCGCTTGCAAATCACGTCTCGGTGTGATATAATGAAATACAGTATATTTATCTGCATCCGATGATGCGGCACAAGGAGGATATAATAATGACAGTCTGGGATATTTTTGCACCGGTGTATGACCTGTTCATGCGTTCCAACCGCAGCGCTTATAACGAGATGTACGCAATGATAAAACGTGCGGTAAAAGACAGAGAAGTGCTCGAAGTTGCCACAGGAACAGGGCTTATCGCAAAAAATGTTGCTGGGGTAACAAAAAGTATGGTCGCCACCGACATTTCCAACAAGATGCTGTCACGCGCAAGAGCCGGGTATGTTCCCCCGCAGCTCGAATTTCTGTGGGCGGACGCGACTTTCCTGCCGTTCGATGACGACAGCTTCGACGT
>CAMHBE010000236.1 GCA_946183095.1 uncultured Clostridia bacterium
ACAATAGGTTTTTAGAGGAGCCCTAAAACAAAAACCTCCGTTTCTCGTGCAGGAGATCACAGAGGTCATATAGGAAGCATCATGTCAGGCGTATAAACAACTTATTGTGGAGCGCGCCGCATATTGCCTGTCTGCAAGTCTGAGCGGCATTATCGCGGCGTGTAACGTTGCCACGCCGAGCGTGGCGCCCGCCGCGTAGGCGAAATCTCAAGCGGCAGCGTCCTCTTGCCGTTCTCAAGCGGCAGCGTCCTCTTGCCGTTCTCAAGCGGCAGCGTCCTCTTGCCGCTCTCAAGCGGCAGCGTCCTCTAACCGCTCTCACTCTCTCACACCCCGTACTTAATATGCAGTCTTGACAGCTTTTCGCCGAAGGGCTTGGCGAGGAACCAGAGGAAGACGAAATTCGACACTGCGTAGCTTACCGTGTAGGGAATCGCGGTGACGAGGGCGGTGAGATAGACGGACACATCAAACTCACCGCTGTACCACAGGGTCGTCCAGATATCCATGATAAACGAGTAGGCGATACCGGTGACGGCTCCGTATGTCAGCAGCAGCGGGCGGCTGCGTTTCAGCGGGTCGGCGAGTATGCCCGCTATCAGCCCGATAAGCCCCCACGCGAGCATCTGGAATGCCGTCCACGGTCCCTGACCCGCGAAGATGTTTGATATCACCGCAGACATTGCACCTACGAGAAATCCCGTTTCACCGCCGAGATACATACCCGTAATTATCGTGAGCGCCGTTATCGGCTTGAACAGCGGGATGAACCGACCGAGTACGCACAGCGCCGTCATTACAGACGCAATGACGAGCCTGCGCGTGCCGGTCTTTTTCTTTTCAAACCCGGAAATGAACACAAGCAGCGACATTGCCGCAACTCCGAGCGATATTATGATATGCCTGCTGTTGTCGAATAACGCAGACCCAACCACCGTGAACGCGGGTATTATCACGAACGGGAATGCCCTCCCGATAAACCGCCTTACACGGGGATCACTTATCGTCACCACTGTCCGCACCCGCCTTTCTGCCGTTTATCCTGCAAAGTTCGGCAGCCTTCGCTACCGTCACCGCACTTCGGAAATGCCCGCGTGTGATGCGGCTCGCCGCCGTCGTGTAGAAGCTGTTCTCCGAGAAAAATTCCTCCGGCACTGCATCAGACATTATCTCACCCCTGAAGAACATCGCGCATCTGTCCGCACATTCCGCCGCGAATTCCACGTCATGTGTCACCGCGAGCACCGTCATGCCGCCCGCCGCAAGCTCCTTCAGCAGCATCATTATCCGCTTCTTCGACGCTGCATCAAGCCCCTTCGTCGGCTCGTCGAGCAGCAACAGCTTCGGATGCAGCGCAAGCACCTTCGCCAGCGCGACGAGCTGCTGTTCACCGCCCGACAGGTCGTAGGGATGCTTGTCAAGATGCGGCGTGAGGTCGAATGGAAGTTCAGAAGCATCCGTCCCGGCGTCTTCGAGCTCCTCACGCACGGTGTTCCGCAGAAATACCGTCTGTATGTCCTGCGGCATCAGCGCCAGACATTCATTGTACAGCGTCTGATTTCTGTATTCCTTTATCCGCTTGCCGAAAACGCGTATCTCCCCGGAATACGGGCGCAGCAGTCCGGCAGCTGCCGACAGGGACGTGGTCTTTCCGGAACCGTTCCCGCCCAGTATGCAGTATATCTCGCCGCAGTTCACGGTGAAGCTCAGACCGCGCAATATGTCCGGTGCATTGCGCTCATAGCGGAAAAATACATTCCTGAACTCCAGAGCGGGCGGCTCACTTTTTGCATCTTCACGGGGCTTCGCGGGCAGCTCCCTGTCATTGCGGTACCCGCGCACAAGTTCTCTTCCTTCGGCGATACTCACGGCGCTCTGCGACTCCCCCAGCATCACGGAGATACGGGCGGCGGCGGGCATACCGCACATGATGTCCTCATGCCCGCGGAGTTTCCCGATCACCTCGCGGGGAGCGCCGAACGCGGGTATCTGCCCGTTCTCCATGACGAGCAGCTTGTCACATATCGGTATCACGTCTTCCAGCCTGTGCTCGGCAATGATTACCGTCAGCGAAAGGTCGCGGCTCAGCTTCTTCACCGTGTTTATCAGGTCGGCGGCGGCTATCGGGTCAAGCTGCGCGGTGGGCTCGTCAAGTATCAGCAGTCCCGGTTCCGTCACCATGACCGCCGCAAGGCTTATGAGCTGCTTCTGCCCGCCCGACAGTTCCGAAACACTGCGCTCAAACATATCCTCAATGCCGAAGTAGCACGCCATTTCCGCGATTCGGCGGGCGATCATCGGCTGCGGTACGCCGAGGTTCTCCAGTCCGAACGCAAGCTCGTGCCACACCTTGTCGGTCACTATCTGATGTTCGGGAGACTGCATCACAAATCCGATATCCGATGCCTTGCATTCCCCGATGTCCCTTCCTCTGAACCGCACCTTCCCCGAAAGTTCCCCGAGCGGTGAGAGTTCGGGTTTCAGCAGCCGCAGAAGCGTGGACTTTCCGCTGCCGGTGGCGCCGCACAGCGCTATGAACTCCCCCTCGTTCACGGTGAACGAAACACCTGATACGGCAGGGCAGGGTGCGTTCGGGTAAGTGAAGGTCAGACCTTCGACAGCAAGTATCTCCACCGTAAAGCCTCCTTCCATTCAAGCACCGCCGGCAGCAGCGACAGCACTCCGTATGCGGTGTAAGCGGCAATTGCCGGGAACGACAGCGATATCTCCGACATCTTCGGATAAAATCCGTAGGCAAGTTCCCCCATAGCAGCAGCAGTCAGAACTATAGCAGTGAGCACCGCACACACCGCCGTGAATATCCCGTCTGACACGGTGAACCGGTACGCCGAGAAGTTCGTCCGACGATGTATGCCGTAACCCCTCGCGTCCATGCTGTCCGCCGTTATGATGCCGTTTTCCAGTGACCATGTCGCCATTATCGAGAAAATGCGCACCTCGCCTTTCAGTGTGTCGGCGATATTGTCGCCCCGGTATATGCCGAGAGCCTTCTGTGTGCTGCGTATCTTTCCCGTCTGACGGCGCATCAGCGGAACATACCGCAGTGCCATTGACAGTATCAGCGCGGCTTTCGGGGAAAGCTTGCCGAATACCCGCATCAGCTTGTCCGCGGTCATTATCATGGTGAACGTCCGGAAACGATACAGCACCGAAACTATCATCACCGCCGCGAATACGCCGTACAGCAGCGCTTCGAGCGTCACGGGACTGTCATTCACCACGAACAGCACGGTAGCGCCGTTGTGGTACCATATCGGGTTTATGACCGCGAGTACCGCGAACAGCAGCAGAAACGACAGATGCAGTCCCGCGCTGCGCTTTGTGTCGAGCGTCAGGTACAGCGCCAGCGCACCCGCCAGAGAGATGCAGATAATGACCGGGTGCATCAGGAACATAGCTATGCCCACGACGCAGACATAGTATATCATCACGGCTATGGGGTCGGTATGCGAAATATCTTTCATAATCACTCCGTCACTTATCTCTGTTCAGGTCACGTCCGAGCTCGCAGGTGTAGAGCCACTCCACCGTGTCGCCGGGGGAGAGTTTGCATTCTCCCGACATCACAGATGGGGACTCGCCGTTTACATAGTACATCCACCCGGAAATATCCCCCGCGTCAAACTCGTAGAGGTACGCAAGCCCCCTGACGTAGCCGTTCGCGTCGATATCCGCCTGTATCGAGTTGCTTCGCACGGCTTCGGTGAGTATGTCGAAAGCGGTCTCGCCGTCTGCCAGCTCGAATGTCGTTTCCGGCAGCACACAGCCGTCCGCGGGAACTCTCCCGTCGGTGATCTTTCCGACCAGAGTGTCACATCGTATCGTCATAGTGACGGTACCCACAACGTTTTCTTTTTTTGCGGCATCGGGGGCGTAGT
>CAMHBE010000237.1 GCA_946183095.1 uncultured Clostridia bacterium
AGATAAATTATTATACAGACATAAACGGTGGTATGCAATCAAGCGCACCACCGTTTCATTTTGTCCAAAACTATAGACTCCGCACAAAGAGCCTGCGTGTATCGAGCAGTGAGATCATTCAGAAATTATGCCGGCTTGCTGCTGCAATTCGTCATTCTTCTTTAGGCGGTTTGGGTATTATCAGTTTGTTTTTGTAAAACACGAGAACGTCTGTTCCGCAAAGCTTGTCAAGCACGAGAGAACCTGACTTGTACTCGCCGTCTTTCGGCAGTTTGAATGTCTTGACCACCACAACATCTTTCTTTTCGTCCTGTTTGAATTGCAGCGGCTCACCGGTCTTTTTGTCAACGAACTTCACAGTGATAGGAGAAGTTCCATCCGTTATACCGTTTGCCGTGACCGCAAGTGACTGGAGAGTGATGTGGGTCTTTGCTGCCGATGCCGCAAGTTCACCCGCGGAAACAGCTCCCGCAGCGATAACGCTGCCGGTAAGCGTAAGCCTGCCGCCTGTGGTGACTGCACCAACGGAACTGTTGTTAAGCGTGACATCGGTCTTGCCCGTCTTTATGGATACCGGCAGTTCTCCGGCTGTAATGACGAGCTCATTCAGCGTGAGCGGGTATTTCGCCGATATCGTCTTCGTCTTGACAAGATCGAGCGTATGCCCGTTCCCGTTTATCGTGAGAGACGCTGCTTTTGCGGGCAGAGCGAACTTCGGTATCGACATATCCTGCGTGAGATCGACGGTGTAGGCTGCTTCGGCATCCGTCATCTGTAAAAGCGCATATTCCCACGACGGGCAGTTGCTGCCGCCAAGCTTCATGAGGTCGGGTATCTCCGCACGGACTTCCTTTTTATAGACGAATGCTTCGAGCTGTTTGCCGTCGGCTTTGTTGGTAAGTATCACCTTTTTGCGGTCGAGAGGCTCCTTGCCGGCATACATGAACGCGATGTCTCCGCTTGCGGGCTCGGAGAGAATGGTGAGCGTAAGAGTGCCGCTGACTGCGGTAACGGAGATCTTCTTCGCGGCTGATGCGTCCCACACCATGCTTGCGGTGCCTATCGCGGCTCCCGACATCGCCTTTGTTACGAAAAGTGTGCATTTGCTGCCGGTGTTTATCTCATCGAATGACTTTATCGTTTCGGCTTCGGCAGTTGTGTTCATCACAAGCTTCGAGCCCTTTGCACCGCTTATCGTGCCGAATTTGCTGCCGGTATCGACGGTGAGAGTGCTGTTCTTTGCGCATTTCACAGACAGCGTTTTACCGCCTGTTACGGAAATGGGGCATCTTATGGTGAGGTCGTTCTTCGGCGCTATGGATGCCGCGGATGTTGTGATACTTCCCTCCCCTGCCGATTCTATTATAAGAGCGGCGTTTTTGGGGAATGATAAACTCTTGACTGTTATCGGCGCATCCACCGTTATGGTGAAGGTACCCTCATCATTGCCTATCGCCTTGACAGCGGCGGTGAAGTCCTTCACAGGTTCGCCGTTCAGCTTAACTCCGGAGAGTGTGTAATCCTCGGGCTTTTCGCTGACATTGACGATGAATGTTCCCTTCTTGCCTTCATATTTTACGGTAATGGTCTGTTTGCCTTTTTTATCCTTGTTGAAGCCCGACACCATTTCTGCGGTGATATCAGTGATCAGCGGCTCGCCTTTGCTGAACACTACTTCGATCTTGCCGCCGGTCAGGTCGAGTTCCTCGCCTTGAAGGTATTCCGTTTTCAGCGGAGGTATTATGGTTATGGATTTCACGGTCTTTTTGACCGCGTTTTCGCCGGCAACTTCACCGTCGCTGCAATATACCGTGAACTTTGAGGAAGCACTTGCAAGAAATGACTGGGAGTTTAGCGAAGCGAATGAGTTCCACTCCGCACAGGTACCACTGTAATATATCTCGATGATATCCTTGCAGCCCTTGAACGCATCATTGTTGACAGATCTCAGTGACTTGTCGATATGCAGGGTCACGAGCTTTGTCGAGCCGGTGAACGGATCGTCAGTGAGCGCCACTATCCCGGAACCGAGTGTAACGTTTACAAGGCTTGTGCATGAGCCGAATGAACCGCTGCCGAACTTTGTAACGCTGTCAGGGATCACGAGCTTCTTTATCGAAATTCCCTTGAACGCGGAATCGCCAATGATCCGCAGTCCGTCCGGGAGAGTCAGTTCCGTTATCGGCTTGCAGCTGTCAAAAGCCCCTGCCTCTATCTCGGTGACACCGGACGGTATCGTTACATTTCCGAGAGCGGTGCATCTGCTGAAAGCGTTCTTTTTTATGACCTTCAGGTTTACGGGCAATTTTACGGATGTCAGCTTTGTGCAGCTGAAAAATGCCTTTATTCCGAGCTCTGTCACAGAATCGGGCAGCAGAACTTCCATTATCGACGAACACATTTCAAATGCACTTTCGCCGATAGTTGTCAGATTACTGCCGAATGTCAGCACAACTATGCCGGAATCGCTCGCAAAAGCATGATTGCCTATCACGGTCAGCGAATCGGGCAGCTCCACAACACCCAGTCCGGTACAGAACGAAAACGAGTAACTACCGATAGTTTTCAGTTTTTTACCGAATTCCACAGCAGAAAGATATGTACATCCGTAAAATGCACGGTCGCCGATAGTTTCAAGAGCATCCCCAAGCGTCACGGCGACAAGTTTCGTACAGCCTTCAAATACACCGATGCCTAACTCGGTCACGTTCTTTCCGATGTCCGCCTGCAGCAGGGACTTGCATCCTGAAAACGCATAATTTCCTATAGTGCTGACGCTGTCCGGAATGCTGACCGTGGTTATCGTGTCGTTCCTGTTGAATGCCGTGCTCCCTATGGATGTTACCGCTTTTCCGTTCACCTTTGACGGTATCACCACATCACCGCCGCTGCCGCTGTAGCCTGTCAGAACTCCCTTGTCATCCACGGTGAACGTTCCGTCGGTATATTCCGCGCCGTCAGTCTCCGGTGCAGTCTCCGTGAGCACTGCCGCATCGGGCTCAAATACGGAAAATGCCGACGTGCTCATCGCCGAAGCTGCCATTATCACCGCGAGAGCGCAGGCAAGCACTTTTTTTGCTCGATCCATCATTTTGCTCCTCCTCTTCCATTGATGCCGACGGTTGAAAGGTCCCGGCATCATCACCATATTATCCATAGTCTTTATTATATCACAGTTTTATGGCTTTTGCAACATTTGTAAACGTTATATTTGTTAATATATTTATTTTCTCTGCGAACGTTTACACAGAACTGCCGTAATTTTTACTGCAATCGGCATACCATTTTTGTGCAATATCACCTAATTGCTTTTTTTCTGAATTTTTTTCAAAAACATATTGACAAATGGGATTATCTGTGATATAATATATCAACGTGATAAGCTGATATGGCTCAGTCGGCAGAGCACATCCTTGGTAAGGATGAGGTCGTCGGTTCGATTCCGACTATCAGCTCCATAGTAGAGACCTCGTGAAGTCGCTTAACAAAAGGCTTTGTACGGGGTCTTTACTTTTTACATTGGATATGCTATAATGAAATAAATCTCGTTTTGTACCATCTAATACCACCTAAAATTATTTGTAATGTAATCCAAAATGTAATCCAAAATATTGGAGGAGGTATTCACTATGGCAGAAGATAAGCAATCAAAGAAAAGCAAACGTGGACACGGTGAATGGTCTTTCGGATTAAGACCGGGGAGAGAAGGACAATGGCAGGCAAGAAAACAGTTCGGAAAGAAAGAAAATGGTAAACCTAATATCATAGCCTTTTACGGACGCTCAAAATCAGAAGTAAAGCAAAAGGCAATGGAGTATGAAGCCAAACTCTTAACCAATCAGCAACTTAATACTTCTAAAGAAACAGTTTATAGTTATGTTAAGAAATGGTTA
>CAMHBE010000238.1 GCA_946183095.1 uncultured Clostridia bacterium
CGAGGAGGCTGCCGACAAGCTCGGTGATAAGATCGAAGAAGGACTGCGGCAATTCTCCGACGGCTACAACTCCGGCAGGGAAGATAAAAAATAATGTCAGTATTCGATATTTTCAAAAAGCTCGACGAGCAGAAAAAGCCGCAGCCTGCGGGCGCTGTCAGCTTCATTATATGCGGGCTGGGCAACCCCGGCACACAGTACGAGAATACCCGCCACAACTGCGGGTTCATGGCGCTCGACACCCTTGCGGAAGACCTCGGCGCGGATGTTAAGAAACTGCGGTTCAAGTCACTCACTGCCGATGTTATGATAGGCGATAAGCACTGCCTCCTCATGAAGCCCACCACCTTCATGAACAACAGCGGTGAGGCGGTCGTCGAAGCGCTGAACTTCTACAAACTCACCACCGAGCAGCTCCTTGTGATGTACGACGATATCTCACTCGATGTAGGGAGACTGCGCATTCGCAAAAAAGGCAGCGACGGCGGTCATAACGGCATAAAAAGTATTATCTACCTCACCGGCAGTGACGTGTTCCCGCGCATCAAGATCGGCGTGGGCGCAAAGCCGGACCCCGAATACGACCTCGCGGCGTGGGTGCTCGGTATGTTCCCGAAAGAACAGGGCGAGCTGCTCGAAAAGACATTTTCCGATGCGGCTGCTGCGGCAAAGATGATAGCCGCGGGAAAGACCGATGAAGCAATGAACACATACAACCGATGAACAAGTACAACCGATGAACGGAGAGTATAAATGACCGATGATAAGGAAATGAGCCGGGAAGAACTCGACAAAATGGTCGATGAGATACTTGCCGGAACAAAGCCCGGTACCGGCGATACAGCTGTTTTTTCAATGACCGGCGAATTGCCGGATGAAGCGGAGCTGTCAGCTGCCGCTGCGGATGCGGAAACGGAGAGTGCTGACGTATCCGAAACGGCGGATGAGGAACCGGTTTCGGAAGATGTTCCCGATGCTGAGGAAGCTCCCGTGGCGGAGGACGTTCACGAAGCGGAGGAAAAAACTGCTGATGAGGGAGTTCCCGACGTTCAAGAAGCTCCCGCTGTCGGCGAGGAAACGGCGGCGGATGAACACTTCACGCCCGCTGCGGATGACGACGGGGATATATCCGTTGATCTGGGCGATACGATAGCGGCGATACAGAGCGAAAAAAAGAAAAAAGCCGAAAAAGCCGCAAAGGCTGAGAAAACCGCAAAAAGCAAGAAAAAGAAGGCTCCCGAAATAAAACCGCTGAAGCCTATTTTCAGTATAGCCAACATTGCTTATACCACTGTAGTTTTCGTGGGACTGGCGGCGGCATTCATTTTTCTGCCGCGCAGCAGCGTTTCCGAGATAGAGCAGCGTTCTCTTGCGGCTATGCCGGAGTTCACGCCCGAAGCCGCTGTGAACGGCGGCTATACCAACGGCATTACCGAGTTTTTCAACGATAATGTGCCGTACCGCGATGACCTCAAAAGAGTCGGTGCGCAGATACAGAACCTGTTCGGCGTGAGCTACGGCGATGCGGTGATAATGGGACCCGTTGCGCAGATAACGGAGAACGAGGAAGACGAAGAGCCTGTGGTGATAACTACACCGGAGGAGACTACGGCGGCTGCCGAAGTCACGCCGAAGGTGACAAAGACTTCTGCGAGGGAAACTACAGCGTCGGAAACTTCCACCACCACGCCGGAAACGACCGCGCCGCCCGAAACCGAACCGATAGAGACAACGAAGAATGTGAACGAAGTTGCGCCCGGTGTCGTTACAAACGGACAGGTCGTCACAAAGCTGAACGACGGGCACTGGTGGGGCATTTCCCTGTTCGGCGGCGGAAAGGGTACACGGTATGCGGCTTGCGTGAACAAGTTCAGGGAATTGCTGGACGATGATGTGAAAGTGTACAGTATGCCGATACCCACGTCGGGCGAATATTATCTGCCGCCGGGGTATGAAGCGTACAACGCCAGCCACCAGAAAAGCATAGACAGTATAGATGAACAGCTTGTGGGCGTTATATCCGTTCCGGCGTCAATGGAGATGTGGAAGCACGTCAACGAGCCGATATATACCCGCACAGACCACCATTGGCAGCCCCTCGGCGCGTACTACGCGGCGCAGACTTTCGCAAAGTATGCCGATGTTCCGTTTGCGGACATATCCACAATGGAGAAGGTGGATGTTCCGGGGTATGTGGGGACGATGTACGGTTTCACGAACGATGCGCATATACTGAACGACCCGGAGGTGTTCACATACTACAAGCCGTCAAACGAATATACGACGTATTATTATGACACCGCGTACAATTACAGCTATTCGCTGGGATTTTTCGTTCCGATGCCCACGGGGTCGATGTATTCGACGTTTATGGGCGCGGATAACAAGATAGTGCGGGTAAAGACCGATGTGGATAACGGCAGAAAGCTGATAGTTTTCAAGGACAGTTACGGCAACGCTGAGATACCGTTCTATTTCGGCTCGTTTGAGGAGATATGCGTTTGCGATATGCGGTATTTCGATCTCAACGCGATAGAGTTCATCAAATTTTACGGTGCGACGGACGTGCTGTTTTCGATGTGTACGTTCTCGGCTGTGGGAAGCAATGCCAAGGGACTTGAAACAATACTGAACAACCCTGTTACAGAGATAAAGGAAGGCGCTCCGGGATAATGAGAAGATATAGCAAAGGTCAGGCGGCAGCGGCAATACTGCTTGCGGTATCACTTTTTTCCTCCTGCAATGACATAAGTGACCCGAAAAGCGTGAATGAGTACAAACTCGAAGCGGCTGCTGCGGCAAAGACTGCGGGTACTGCCGCATACGACGCTTCGGAACAGGCTGAGGACGATACGCAGGAAGCGGATGTCATCATAGAGACGGATTTCGTCACCACGGGAGAAGAACGGACGATGCCGGCGGAAACTGCCGCTAAAGCCACGACGGCGAGCACGACATTTCCGGTGCAGACCACGCCGGAGGAAGTGCTGACGGTGGATGCGGCATTGCCGGAAACGACTTCGGCGGAGATAACGACGGAAGTCATAACGGAGCCTGCGGCGACAACGGCAGCGCAGGAGACGACTGCCGCGCAGGAGACAACTGCCGAGCAGGAGACAACTCTGCCGCCGCAGACGACAGCCGCACAGCCCGCGGGCGAAAAGGTGTACAACGTCATAGGTGACAACGGCATCCTCGTAACGTATCGGAACGGGCATTACATGGGCATCATGCCGTGTTTCGGGACATATTCCCTGTGTGAGACGTGGGCGAAGAACGTCAGCAGATTCGCGCAGCTCCTGCCCGGAGTGAGTGTGTATAATATGGTGATACCCACATCGAGCGAGTTCTACACTCCGCAGGCTTACTGGGACAGCGGTTTTACCACAAAGCAGAAGAACAAGATAGATCATGTCAGGGAGAACCTCACGGGTGTGACCGACGTGAATGTGTATGACACGCTGGAGCTGCACAAGGACGAGGAGATATTCGCCCGGACGGATCACCACTGGCAGCCGCTCGGGGCATATTACGCGGCGGAGGTGTTCGCGGCGTCCGCGGGTGTGGATTTCCCGCCCCTGTCGAAGTATCAGGGCATACGGCGCGGCGGTTATGTCGGTTCGATGTACACTTACTCGAAGGACGTGCATCTGTACAACGACGCGGAGAATTTCACGATGTTTATTTCGCCGAACGCGGACGAGATAAAGACTACTTATTATAATACGTCATTCGGCGGGGCATACGCAGGCGACCTGTTCGTATCGAGGAAAGCGTCGTCATTCTATTGCAGTTTTCTCGGCACCGACATGACGATAGCAAAGGTGGA
>CAMHBE010000239.1 GCA_946183095.1 uncultured Clostridia bacterium
AGGTACAAGCCATGAGTGAGATGCTGAACAGAGTTGCCGCATACAGCACTGAGAATAGTGCCTGCGGTACAGCCGATCCGAAGGAAGCTCCTGCTTCTGCGTGTGGAGCTGCTGATCCTGCACCTTCCGCTTGCGGTGCGGCTGATCCTGCACCCTCTGCCTGCGGTGCTGCCGATCCTGCACCCTCCGCTTGCGGTTCTGCCTGCGGTGCTGCTGATCCCGACAAGAAGTAAGTCGTTAAACTTCATACACAAGGTCAGGCATATCGGCTCACCGTCGGTATGCCTGTGCTGTAACAAATCAGGCATTAGCCTATACATAGATCGGAGGACACCGAGATGAAACCGTATTTTGCTTTTCAGTGGCATATCACCGACACCTGCGACCAGCGGTGCAAGCACTGTTATATTTTTGCTGAGGATAACTGCAAGGCTCTCACGGAAATGCCGTGGGAGAAGATGAAACAGGTGGTCGAGAGCTGCGAGGATATGTGCGGCAAGCTCGGGCGTACTCCCTATTTCTACATTACCGGCGGCGACCCGATACTGCACCGTGATTTCTGGAAGCTGGCGGAGCTGCTGCATGAAAAGCACATTGACTGGGGCATTCTCGGCAACCCGTTCCACCTGAATGACGATGTGTGCAAACGGCTGCACGATCTCGGCTGCCGCAAGTATCAGCTCTCCCTTGACGGTATGGAGGAAATGCATGATAAGTTCCGCAAGCCCGGTTCGTTCCGCGAAACGCTCAGAGCCATAGACTGCATAAAGAATGCAGGAATGTGGTGCGCGGTGATGTCAACCGTATCAAGCGCGAACATCGATGATTTCCCGCGGATGATAGACCTTGTGGCTGAAAAGAATGTCGATGTATTCGCATTCGGGCGGTACTGTCCCACAAGCGGTCAGAAGTCGGAGGAATATCACATACCACCGCTGCGGTACCGGGAATTTCTCGATATGTGCTACAAGCGATTTCAGCACCACAAAGCAAACGGCTGCAAGACCACATTCCAGTACAAAGACCACCTCTGGACGCTGTATCTCTACGAGCAAGGCTTATTCAGAATACCCGAAAACCACGGCAAGGATATGATCTATGACGGGTGCCACTGTGCGATCGGACACATGACAATACTCCCGACGGGAGATGTGTACGCTTGCCGGAGAATGGAGAGCAGGATAGGAAATGTGTTTGAAACACCCATATATGACCTGTTTACAGGTGCAGACTTAGAAGAATACAGACAGTTCGATAAATTCGAGAAATGCGGTAAGTGTGAGCTTCGTGGGTACTGCCGCGGCTGTCCCGCCGTGACATTCGGCTACACTGGCAATATGTACGCTGCAGATCCTCAATGCTGGAAGGAGGTAAGCTGATATGGATTGGCAGACTTGTTTGAAGAAATTAGAGCTTGTTCAGGTGCTGAACTTTGCCACCGTTGACGAGGAAGGCGCTCCGCAAGTCCGCAATATCAGTGCGATACACTATGAACCCGATGCGCTCTACTTCTTCACCGCAAGGGGAAAGGAATTCTGCCGACAGCTTCTCCGTGACGGCAGAGTACAGGTGAGCTGTTACACTCGATTCAAGGAGAGTATCAGGCTTTCTGGCAAAGCTGTTCCTGTTCCCGATGATGAGCAGATCAAGTGGCGCGACAAGATATTCGAGGAACAGCCCTATCTTGAAAATGTCTATCCGAAAGATACGAAAAATATCGGTATCATCTTTGTGATAAAAGGCTTCACGGTCGAGTATTTCAACCTTGGTGTCAACCCGATATTCCGTGAGGTGTACGAATGCGGAGAAACTGCAAAGCCGAAGGGATTTATCGTAAATGAGGGTTGTATCGGCTGTGAGACCTGTGTCGGTGTCTGTCCGCAGAGAGCTATAGATATGACGGACGGTAAAGCGGTGATACGACAGGAAAACTGCCTGCATTGCGGCAACTGCTTTGAAAACTGTCCTGCCGGAGCAATAGCAAGGAGATAACAGATGAAAGCTGTATGTATTGATAAAGTCACCCCTGCCGAAAATGTGTGCCTGTCCGAGATACCCGTCCCCGAAGTCAAGTCGGGCTGGGTGCTTGTGAAAGTCAAGGCTTTCGGCATGAACCACTCCGAGCAGATACTTCGTCTTTCGGAGATAGAAGCCGATTACATCAGTAAGCCCATTGTCCCGGGTATCGAGTGCGTTGGTGAGGTAGCCGACCCGTCAGACAGCGGACTGCAAAAGGGACAGAAAGTGATCGCGCTTATGGGCGGTATGGGACGCAGCTTCAACGGGAGCTATGCTGAATACGCCCTTCTGCCCATACATCATGTGTTTGCGATAGAAAGTGAATTGCCGTGGGAACGCCTTGCGGCTGTTCCCGAAACCTACTTCACGGCGTGGGGCTCGCTGTTCGAGTGCCTGCAATTAAAGCCGACGGACACTCTGCTGATACGCGGTGCCACCTGTGCTCTCGGCTACGCGGCGATACAGATCGCAAAGACTCTCGGCTGCAAGGTCATAGCAACAACGCACAGAGAAAGCAAGCTCCCGCTTCTTGCGAACGCAGATGAAGCTGTTCTCGATGACGGTCAGATCGCGGGCAAGATAAATGTGACAAAGGCATTGGAGCTTGTTGGAGCAAAGACAGTCCGCGACACGCTCCGATGCGTGGTGAGGGGCGGTATCGTCTGCCATACGGGACTGCTGGGCGGTGTTTATACCCTTGACGGCTTCGACCCGATCAAGGAAATACCGAACGGCGTATATCTTACAGGCTTTTTCAGCAACTATCCCACACAGCAGACGGTCGATGAGATATTCGCGTTCCTGAATGAGCGTAAATTGCAGCCTGTTTACGGGGAATGCTTTGACTTTGAGCATATCCGCGAGGCTTGTATCGCCCTTGACGGCGGCAAGGTAAACGGAAAGATAGTAGTTAAGATATGAGGTGAGCGCAATGCTTGCAAAATGGAAAACAACAGATATAAAAACAGACTATACGGCTGAGATAAATCGGCTGAAAGACGAGATACAGACTGCCGCCGCAATAGTTATCGGCGCGGGAGCAGGGCTTTCCACGGCTGCCGGATTTACCTATTCCGGTGAACGGTTCCGCAGATACTTCTCTGATTTTGAGGATAAATTCGGTTTTCACGATATGTATTCGGGCGGTTTCTATCCGTTTCCGACACTGGAGGAACAGTGGGCGTACTGGTCGCGGTTTATTTACTGCAATCGTTATATGAATGTTGACAACGGCACTTACAAGGCACTGTTTGAGCTTGTAAAAGACAAGGACTATTTCGTTATCACAACGAATGTCGATCATCAGTTTCAGAAGGCAGGATTTGACAAAGAGCGACTTTACTACACACAGGGAGACTACGGACTGTTCCAGTGCAGCGAGCCCTGCCACAACTGCACCTATGACAACGAGGAGATCGTCAAGGATATGATCGAGTTTCAGGTGGATATGAAGATACCCACCGAGCTGATACCGCGCTGCCCGAAATGCGGCAAGCCTATGTCAATGAACCTGCGCTCTGATGACACATTTGTCGAGGACGAGGGGTGGCACAAGGCTGCGCTGAACTATGAATACTTCCTCGGAGAGCATGACGGACAGCATATCCTGTTTCTCGAACTCGGCGTAGGAATGAATACTCCCGGCATAATAAAATTCCCGTTCTGGAAAATGACAGCGAAAAACGAGAACGCGGTGTATGCCTGCATTAACTACGGTCAGGCGTATGCGCCAAGGGAGATAGAAGAACAGGCGATATGTATTGACAGAGATATTAAAGAGGTATTAAAACAACTATAAATAATATTCC
>CAMHBE010000240.1 GCA_946183095.1 uncultured Clostridia bacterium
TAGCCATAGCCCTGCTGCCCGAACCCGCCGAAGCAGTTGAGATCCTGCCGTATCTGGGATGCCGTGACATTCATCTTTTCGGCAAGCTCGCGGGAGGAGATCCGTGTGATGCCGTCCGCGAGCAGTTCGCCGAGAAATCTGTAATATCTCGGAAGCCGGCGTATCACCGACTTCGAGATCTTTTCATTCTTTGACATTGTTATTACCTGTTTGGGGAACACCGTTCAGACTGTTTTTGCAAGCCTTTCGTTTATAGCGTCGAGGAACTGTTCGGTGTTGACCTTTTTCTTGTCTGCAAGGGTCGAGAGAACGTACAGGTCGCCTGTCATGATGCCGTCTTCGATAGTCTGCACCGTAGCCTTTTCGAGTTTCTCGGCAAAAGCTGACAGTTCGGGGATCCCGTCGAGTTCGCCTCTCTTTTTGAGTGCGCCTGTCCAGGCGAAGATAGTTGCAACGGAGTTTGTGGAAGTCTCCTCACCTTTGAGGTGCTTGTAGTAGTGGCGGGTAACGGTGCCGTGAGCGGCTTCATATTCGTAAACGCCCTCGGGAGATACCAGAACGGAAGTCATCATGCCGAGACTGCCGAATGCCGTAGCCACCATGTCGGACATAACATCGCCGTCGTAGTTCTTGCAAGCCCAGATATAACCGCCCTCGGAGCGTACAACTCTTGCGACTGCGTCGTCGATGAGGGTGTAGAAATATTCGATGCCCGCGGCTTCAAACTTTGACTTGTACTCTGTTTCAAATATCTCCGCGAAGATATCCTTGAAGGTGTGGTCGTACTGCTTTGAGATAGTGTCCTTTGTTGCGAACCAGATATTCTGTTTTGTGTCGAGGGCGAAGTTGAAGCAGGAGCGCGCAAAGGAAGCGATGCTCTTGTTGATGTTGTGCATACCCTGTATGATACCGTCGCTGCCCTTGAACTCGTGTATGAGCTGACGTGTCTCGTTCCCGTCCTTGTCGGTAACTATCAGCTCTGCTTTTGAGCCGTCCTTCACTTTCATTTCGCTGTTCTTGTAAACATCACCGTATGCGTGACGGGCAATGGTTATCGGCTTTGTCCATGTCGGGATAAGGGAGTTGATACCTTTTACAAGGATAGGAGCGCGGAAAACCGTACCGTCGAGGATAGCACGGATAGTGCCGTTCGGGGACTTCCACATCTCCTTGAGGTTGTATTCGGTCATGCGCTGTGCGTTCGGGGTGATAGTTGCGCACTTTACAGCCACGCCGTATTTCTTTGTGGCATTTGCGCTGTCGATAGTGATCTGGTCGTTAGTCTCGTTGCGCTCTACAAGTCCGAGGTCGTAGTATTCGGTCTTGAGGTCAACGTAAGGGCAGATGAGTTTGTCCTTTATCATCTTCCAGATAACGCGGGTCATTTCGTCGCCGTCCATTTCGACGAGCGGTGTTTTCATTTCGATTTTTGCCATTGTTGTTTTTCCTTTCTTATCGGAACCTCTAAAAAACTCTCGCTGCCCATTCGCACCGCCCTAAAGCCGTCAACAGATCTTCCTTTTAATAGCAATAGGTATTTAGAGGAGCTCTATTATAATATTACGTTTTCGCTTCCTTTGCCGTACAAAGGAAGCAGGTCGGGAGTCTGAGGGGAGGGCAATGCAGGAAGCATTAAAGGCTTGCTCAAACCGCCGCATGGACGCGACGGAAAAAAGCAAGCACAAAGCGCCCTGCCCTCATGTGGCGAGACACTTATCTCACCCGTTCTTCTTTGTGTAGTTCAGCAGACCGCCTTCGAGTATCATGCCCTTGCCGCGCTCGGAAAGTTCAAGCGTGGTATTGAACATTGTACCCTTTGTGATATTCTTGACGAGTATCTTGCCGCCGTTCTTGATAGCAGTCTTAACGCCGGGCAGTTCCAGCTTGTCGCCCTGATCTATCTTGTCGTAGTCTGCTTCGTTCTCGAACGTCAGCGGGAGGATACCGTTATTTATAAGGTTCTGCTTATGGATGCGGGCGAAAGACTTGCAGATGATAGCCTTTACGCCGAGGTAGAGCGGTGCAAGCGCGGCGTGCTCACGGGAGGAGCCCTGACCGTAGTTCGAGCCGCCTACTATGATGCTCTCGCCTGCTTCTTTCGCGCGCTTCGGGAATGTCTCGTCACATACAGTGAAGCAGTATTCCGAAATTGCGGGGATATTGGAGCGCAGCGGCAGTATCTTCGCGCCTGCGGGCATGATATGGTCGGTGGTGATATTGTCGCCGACTTTGAGCGTAACGCCTGCCGCGATGTTCTCGCTGAGGGGCTTGTTTATCGGGAACGGCTTGATGTTCGGTCCGCGCAGTATCTCGACGTTCGGTGCCTCTTCGGGAGAAGCGGGCGGGGTTATCATGTTGTCGTTGATGATGAACTTTTCGGGCATCACATACGGCGGCATCGCACCGATAGTGCGGGGATCCGTGAGAACGCCGGTTATCGCGGATATAGCGGCGGTTTCCGGAGAAACGAGGTAGATCTGACCGTCCTTCGTGCCGGAACGTCCTTCAAAGTTGCGGTTGAACGTGCGCAGGGAGATACCGTGGCTGTTCGGGGACTGACCCATGCCGATGCAGGGACCGCACGCACATTCGAGTATTCTTGCACCCGCGTCGATGAGGTCGGACAGTGCGCCGCACTGCGCCATCATATTAAAGACCTGCTTCGAGCCGGGAGCGATCGCGAGGCTCACGTCGGGATGCACAGTCTTGCCCTTTAAGATATGAGCGACTTTGAGAAGATCCTGCATGGAAGAGTTGGTGCAGGAGCCGATGCACACCTGATCTATCTTCATGGCGCCGATCTCGCCCAGCGACTTTACGTTGTCGGGGGAATGCGGACAGGCGGCAAGCGGTTCGAGTGTCGAGAGGTCGATCTCCACTACCTTGTCATATACAGCGTCGGGGTCGGCTGCAAGCGGAACGTAGTCCTCCTCGCGTCCCTGTGCTTTGAGGAAAGCGCGTGTTGTTTCGTCCGACGGGAATATAGAAGTTGTGGCACCCAGCTCCGCGCCCATGTTCGTGATAGTTGCGCGTTCGGGAACGGACAGGCTGAGCACGCCGTCTCCGCTGTATTCCATTACCTTGCCGACACCGCCCTTTACGGAGAGCACCTGAAGCACTTTCAGTATGACATCTTTTGCGGATACCCAGTCGTTCAGCTTACCGGTGAGCCTGATGTTCACCACTTCGGGCATTGTGATGTAGTAAGCGCCGCCGCCCATTGCGACCGCAACGTCAAGTCCGCCCGCACCTATCGCTATCATGCCGATCCCGCCGCCGGTGGGGGTGTGGCTGTCGGAGCCGATGAGCGTCTTGCCGGGCTTGCCGAAGCGCTCCAGGTGTACCTGGTGGCAGATACCGTTGCCGGGGCGGGAGAACCAGATGCCGTGCTTCTTTGCAACGGAGCCGATGAAACGGTGGTCGTCGGCGTTCTCAAAGCCGGACTGGAGCGTGTTGTGGTCGATGTACGCCACCGAGCGCTCTGTCTTTACGCGGTCAACGCCCATAGCCTCGAACTGGAGATAAGCCATAGTGCCTGTAGCGTCCTGTGTGAGCGTCTGGTCTATGCGCAGACCTATCTCGGTGCCCTTGACGGGTTCGCCGTCAACGATATGATCTCTGATGATCTTTTCGGTCAATGTAAGTCCCATTGATTACCCTCCTGAAAAAATTAAATTCCATACCATATATTGTACTATATATGATGAATTTTGTCAATATTTTGACAGCAAAAAAATCCGGCGTTCGTGCAATCGGAAAATGTGAACAAATTGCACAATTTCATAGCCTTAAATTTTATGAACAAATTTCTTGAAACCGCTTGAC
>CAMHBE010000241.1 GCA_946183095.1 uncultured Clostridia bacterium
GGTGTTGTCGGCGTGGATGCCGTCCGATCCGCTGTTTATCGTGATATTTCCGTTTGCTATGCGTACACTCTCGTTGCAGTCTATGCCTTTCTTCGCGGACGTTATCGCATAAGTCCCGCTTGTAAACTTGACATCGTCCTTACCGACTATGCCGTGACCCGCTTCACTTGTGACAGTAAGCGTTCCCGCACCGTTGAATGTGATGTCGGACTTTGTGAATACAGCGCCGTCAACTTTGCTGTCGTCGGTCTGTGTGAACTCTCCTGCCGATGCAAGAGTTCCGCCCGCGTCTGTTGTTGTCACGAACACCTTGTCGGCATTCTTCACATATAGTGCCGCGCTGCCCGTGCAGGTGGCGGATGCACCGTCAAGGACTATTTGCACTTTCGCGTCGTCGGTATCCACTATTATCTGCCCGTTTGCAAGAGTTCCGGTAAACTTGTATGAACCGGCTTCGGTTATCGTTACCGTGCTGCCGCTGGCTGATGCTCCGCCACCTGTAATTGTTATGCCACTGTCGGAGAGAGCTACCTCGGTACTGTCATCGGGACAGCCTATCTCATAGTCACGGGTGGTGAACATTTCCGACATATCGGCTGCAGCCGGTGAATTTGCGGAGACATCTACGGCTATTGCGGACGTGGTAGTTTCTCCCTTGCCTGCCGGAGTCGTTTCCTGCGCTGCGGTCGTTGTTCCTGCGGTATCGGAAATGCCGGTGTTATCGGCTGAAGCTGCGGGAGCCTGTGTGTTCTGTGCGCTGCCGCAGGACGCGAGGGCGATGCAGAGCGCTGTGAGAAATATCATCGAGGATGTTGTCTTTTTCATATAAATTCCCCTTTCTTTGCGGTGGTGTACCGTCTGCGGACTTTTTGATGCGCGTCCATGCTTTTCTTGTATTGTCCGTATTTCCTTTTCCTGCATTTATTATAACCTGCGAACTTAAAACATACTTAAACTAATTATGTATCTTTTGTGAAATCTTAGTGCCGATCCTTTCACTTTCCCGCGAGCATATCCGACAAAACAGCATATAATAATCAGCACTATTTTGTATATAATGCTGATTGGATATAAACACAAAAAATGCTATAATAACGTATATATATAAACTTTCGGGTCTTGTGCCGAGAAGCAGCGGCTTATATAGGAAGTGACCGAGTGAGAGTATGAACTGCTTTTATAGGAGCGCGCCGCATACGCCTGCATTATAAGTCTGCACAACTATATGCGGCGTGTAACGTCCGGGCACCGAGTGCCCCGCCCGCCGCGCAGGCGGAAAATCTCAAGCGTAAGCGACCTCTCGAACGCTCTCAAGCGGCAGCGACCTCTTGGCGGGGGGCTTTCAACTATACAAGGAGTATCTCATGGCGAACACATATTTTGACGGTGCACATGACACGCACGTTACCGCACCTTTCGGGATATTTGCGGATCAGGCGGGATATATTGCCGGAAGGCGGAAATTCGCGGCAATGACGTTTCCCGCGGAGCATTTTTCGCTTGTGAACCGTAACGGCGACATCGTATATGAGCACGAAGTCACACACGCCGGAATGGACGAGTGCTCCGGAGACGATGTTTATATCGCCGATCTCACTGCGTTCGATATTCCCGGAACATATCGCATCTGCGCAAAGGGGCAGAGTTCCGCAACATTTCACATAGGCTCGGGAAGCGCGGTTTACGGAAAAGTTCTGCGCGATATGCTGAAAGCCTTCTACTATCTTCGCTGCGGGTGCGGGCTTGACGAACGTTATGCGGGGAAGTTCGCTCACCCGCCCTGTCATGACCGCGATGCGCTGATATTCGGCACCGACACACGGGTGGATGTCTGCGGCGGCTGGCATGACGCGGGGGACTACGGCAGATACGTCACTGCGGGTGCCAGCGCTTGCGCACAGCTCCTTTACGCGTACAGGCTCTGCCCGCACATCATGGAAAATACCGAAACAGATATCCCCGAAAGCGCGCCCGGTATGCCCGACGTTCTGAGGGAATGCAGGTTCGAGCTCGAATGGCTCATGAAGATGCAGCGGGCAGACGGCGCTGTTTACCACAAAGTCACCACGATGATACACGCCCCCTTCATCATGCCCGAAGACGATAAAGACGAACTCTACCTTTTCCCCATAAGCACTTCCGCTACCGCCGACCTTTGTGCGGTGTGCGCACTCGCGGCAGGCGTATACGCAGATCTTGACTCACAGTTCTCGCAGACGCTGAAAGCTGCAGCGGAACGTGCGTACAGCTTCCTTGAAGATCATCCCGGCTGGATAGAGTTCAGAAACCCGGATGGCTGCAATACAGGCGAGTACGGCGACAGCGGCGATATCGACAAAAGATACTGGGCAGCGGCGGAAATGTACGCTCTCACGGGAGAAATGCGCTATCACACCGCGTTCAGACATTACAGCGGCGAACTCGAAAAGCTGCCCTCGTTTATCAGGACAGCTCTCGGTTACTGGGCTGTTGGCGGCTTCGGCACGCTGGCATACATCTTCTCGGAGCATCCCGACAAAGACGAGAAGTACGCGCAGGAGCTCAAAAACGCTATTTCCGGAGAAGGGTACTGGCTCGCGGATAAGGTCGATAAATGCGGGTACGGAGCCGCAATGGATACCGCCGACTACTTCTGGGGCAGTAACATGAAGCTCGCCCACAACGGCATTATCCTCGCGCTTTCCGCATCGTTCACGGGGGATAAGCGGCTGAAACGCGCCGCCGATGAACAGATACACGTCCTGCTCGGCAGAAATGCCCTCGGTATCAGCTATGTCACGGGCTGCGGCGAATACTGCTGCTGCGACCTGCACCTGCGCCCGGCATTCGCCGACGGGGTGGATGAGTGCATCCCCGGTATGGTGAGCGGGGGACCCAACCGTGAGCTCAACGACTGGAAGGCGCGCCGGATCATAAAGCCCGGCACGCCTCCGATGAAGTGTTTTGTTGATGACCACGAATGTTTTTCTCTGAACGAAGTCACTATTTACTGGAATGCCGCCGCAGTGCTGCTGCTTGCGCTGACCTGCGGGGAATGATATACGTCAGAACGATATCTG
Source organism: uncultured Clostridia bacterium (assembly GCA_946183095.1). Taxonomy (GTDB): domain Bacteria; phylum Bacillota; class Clostridia; order Oscillospirales; family Ruminococcaceae; genus Ruminiclostridium_E. Next base: position 3,060 of record CAMHBE010000241.1, read on the forward strand.
CGGGTCGTAGATGTGAAGCCACTGCTCCAATTGCAGAAGATAGGCGAACATCTGCGGCGTTGTCATGAGCTGACCGTACCAGTTTTCCGAGAAGCTCCTGCCTTCGGTGTTTATCAGCTCGGTGATCTTTGCGCCGTCAAGTATGCAGGTCAGGCGGAAGTCTGACTGCAGGGCGGCATCTTTGAACCTCTCATAGACCAGCTTCGCGTAGCTCGGGTTGTGGGTCTTGGGGTACGGCGATTTCTTGCGCCACGCTACATCCTTTGGCATATAGCGTTCGGCGATAAGTCGCACCAGCCCCTTTTCCCGCTTTCCGAGCATTTTCATTTCCCACGGGATGTTGTAGGCGTACTCGGCTATACGGTGGTCGCAGAACGGCACGCGCACTTCAAGCCCGTGCGCCATGGAGCACCTGTCCTTGCGGTCGAGGAGCGTCTGCATGAACCAGTAGAAGTTCAGCAGGAACATCCTGCGGCGGGCGGTGTCTTCCCGGCTCTCGCCGTCTGTGCAGGACATACCGCGCACCGTGGCATCGGCTGCATCGCGGACATACTCTGCGGGGTCTATCTTCGCGGCAATGCCGGGATGAAGGAGAGAAGCGCGTTTTTCGGTGGAACGCGCCCACGGAAAGCCTTCCGCGAACAGCAGCTCCGGCTTGTGATACCACGGGTAACCTCCGAATATTTCGTCCGCACATTCGCCCGATACCGCGACGGTGAAGCACTTCTTCACTTCGCCGCAGAACAGGTACAGCGAACTGTCA
>CAMHBE010000242.1 GCA_946183095.1 uncultured Clostridia bacterium
CTAACGCTGCACCGAATTATTTTTTAATTCAGATAAGGCTTTTTTGACAGACTGAGCCCCCGGTAAACCACTTACCGGGGGTATTTGTTATCTTTTATCTTCGTTTCCACGGATTTAGTATAATGCCGTTTTCGTCGATGTCGGGCTGGTAATCGTGTGAGATATAGCAGTCGATGATGTTGCGCACCATGTATCGGGAATACTCGCCCTTTTCGAGGACTACGCCGAACGCTATCTGCGGATCCTCGGCGGGATAATACCCCATGACCGTGGAGTTGTAGTTGCCGGCGGAATCGGCTTCCGGCGTACCCGTCTTTATCGCAACGCTGTAGGGGAGATCCTTGAAATGCCACTGTGCGGAGCTTGTCGGCCAGTTCACCAGCGTAGATACGGCGATCATTCCCTCACGCACGATCTGGAATGCGTCGTTCTTGTTCTCTATGACATCGACCACCTGCGGTTCCGTTTTGTAGAGCATCTGCTCCATGTCGTAATCCCACACTGAATCGACGATATACGGCTTGTACCGCACTCCGTCGTTTGCGAATGTCATTGCCTGCACGGCGAGATGCAGCGGAGTTACGAGCGTATCCATCTGCCCTATCGCCGCCTGCAATGTATTGCCGTTGCCCCACTCTTCCCCGCGCAGCTTCATATACAGTTCAGGCGAGGACATCTGTCCGGGCAGCCCGCCTATCTCCAGTCCGAGGTCGGTGCCGTAGCCGAAACGTGCCGCAAAGCTGCTGAGCTCCTCGATACCGAGCCGCCTGCCGAGGTCGTAGAAAAAGATGTTGCACGACCACTTGAGGCAGTTTATCACGTCATACCCGTAGTGATAGCCGGTGCATTTCGGCTGATAGTCGGTGTAGAACTTGTACGTTCCGGTGCATATTCCCCGTGAATTGCGGTCGATAAGCCCGTTTATCAGACCGTCGGCGGCGGTTATCGTCTTGAACGCCGAGCCGGGACGATACACACCGTAAGTGCAGCGGTTGAGCATAGGGCTTCCGGGTATCGCCATGACCGACGCGTAATCCTCCACCGACTGTTTAAGGTCATAAGAAGGGTATGTCGCCATTCCGAGAACAGCGCCGGTCTTTGCGTTCAGCACGACTACGGCTCCCGCATCGCAGTCTTTTCCGCGGTCGGCTGTATTGTTGAGCCAGTTTATCTGATTTGCGAGTATTTCCTGGAGCGTGTTCTGCTCCTTCATGTTCATGGTGAGCTTCACGCTGTTCCCCGCGATGACCTCTTTTGTAATGTTGTCGGATATAGCGACACCGTGGGAATCCCGGACTATGGTGCGTTCACCGTTCTTGCCGCGCAGGATGCTCTCCATGCCGCGCTCTATGCCGTACTTGCCGATAGTGTCGTTATAGCTGTAACCGTCCTCTTTCAGTGCGGCGTAATCTTCGGCGGATATAGCTCCGACCGAGCCGAGAACGTGCGGTGCGACGCTCGTGACGAGGTATTCCCTCGCGCTTTCTTCCACCGCGTCAACTCCCGCGGTGCGCGCGCCCAGTTCCTTTATCTTTATGACCGTTTCTACGGAAACATCATCGGCGAGCGTGAACCTGTTCTCATACGAAAAGTCGCGCTTTTCCATTTCATACCGCACGCCGCCGATCTCCCTGACCTGCACGCGGCTGAACTTCGATGTGTCTATGTCGTATTTTTTCGCAAGGGCGGAAATGCAGTTATCCACCGTAGCGTCGGCATTGACGATTATGCGGCGCTTGAACGCGAGAAGTTCGTCGCCGTCCGGTATCGTGAATTCAAACGGTTCGGTGTAGGTTATCGGGACGGTATCGTTCCATGTCTCGCCGCCCTTTTTCAGCGTTTCCACGGCTTTCAGCAGCACGTCGTTCTGTGTTGCGGGAGTGAGGAACGCTTTCTGAACGATTATCTTGTAAACGGGACGATTGGTGGTGAGCAGCATACCGCTGCTGTCGAATATCTGACCCCTTGTTGCAATGACTTCCTGTACCGCCGTGTAGTTAGCCTCGGTCTGTGCAAGATATGTGCTGCCCTCGACTATCTGTAGGGTTATGAGCCTTGCAACACACAAAAACAGCAGAACAAATATCACAACTATAAGCGTTATGCGCCGTATCATCAAAGAGATCCTGCTCATTGCTCGTCATCCCCCTCCGCTTCTTCCGGCTGTTCGTCGGGATAGATAACATCCACGCTCTCACTTCCGAGCCTGCGCACGACAAGCCTTGTCAGAAAATACAACGCGGGTGATACGATCATCGTCGCTATGGCAGTCGGAAGTATCGAGCGCATTAAAATGATCTCACCTTTCGGGATGTTCCAGAGAAAAACGTTGAAAAAGTAGTCCATTGAAAATTCGAGCATGACGGCGGCTGCCGAGATGATGCAGAAATTTATGAGGTTGACACGGATGAGGTTGCGAACAAGAAGCGAACTGAGCACGCATACCGCCATTAGCCAGACCGCGCTGAACCCGAACAGGAACCCGAATCCTATATCCGTCATATACCCGCAGAACAGCGCAAAAATGCACGAAGAAAGTTCATCTTCGTACATCGAAACAGCCACCGCAAGAGGTATGAGCAGCACAGGCTGCCAGTTCCCGAAAACGCCGGAACGCATGATGACCGTACACATCAGGAGCAAGAGCGTGTATATGAGCCATTTCGCGGCGCGGTAACGCTTCTCCGAACGCGACATTTCATCCCGCGTATTTATCCTGAACTTCATTGGTCATCCTTTCCGTCAAAACCCGTCACCACGAACACCTGCGTGATACTGAACACGTCCTCGCCGGGAATTATGACCGCGTGCTTCGTAAGTCCGTTCTTATCGACAAACACGCTCTTTACCGTGCCGAAAATTATATCGCCGGGGAATACAGAGCTGCCGGAGGTTATCACCACGTCGCCTTCCTTTATCTCGCTGCCCTTTGAGATGAAGCTCATAAGGCAGTAGCCCGAAGCGGCGTATTCCGCATCGTTCTCGGTAACTCCGACGGATTTCGTTTCTGCGGTCATGACACCCACGTTTACATCCGGTGAGAGAATGGTCTTGACAACGGCGTAATGCTCGGATATCTCGCTTATCATGCCCACAAGTCCCACTGACGTGAAAACGGGGTCGTACAGTGCGATACCGTCGGCGCTCCCGCGGTCTATGGTGAATCCCCCGTAAAGGTCGCCGGCATTTCTCGCAATGACGCTGCATGGCGGCGACCATGTGTAGTCGCTGTGTTCTTCGGCTATACCGAGAATGGTGCGGTACTGCTCGTTCTCCTCATCGGTCTTTTCCTTGTCGATGAGCTGACCGTACATATCGGTGAGCATTTCCCGCAGACGCTCGTTCTCCTCCTTGTATTTGCCGGCGTTCGCAAGTGTGTCTATGGTATCCGCCGTCCAGTCGCTCACCGCTTTTCCGGCTGCAACAAAAGGCTGCGTGATCGTTTCGAGCACGCTTCGGGGAAATATTATGTTGTTGCCGGCAATTGCCGCGTATATCATGATGCCAAACACAAGAGCAAATATACAGATGATGATCTTGAATCTGACACTGTGAAAAAACTCCTTCATTTGCAATAACCATAAACGCGGTGGTATGATGCCCGCGCCGCTATGTCCCCGCAGCAGGCGCACCGCTTTACCATAACTGTAAGTTTTGTATGAGCCGCAGCCCGTAAAAATACACAAGAGTGCCTTGATAACGCAGTTTCAAAGCACTCTGACCGGTATCAGTATCTTGAATCGTCGTCGCTGAGAACATCGATCAGCTTGTCGATATTCTCAAGGACTTTGCCGGTGCCGTCCGCAACACAGTCCAGC